>JBBIPG010000005.1:0-60161 GCA_037442925.1 Candidatus Fraserbacteria bacterium
GGGATCTTTTCGAGGCCGGTCGGAGTCAAGCGCACCGTCGGATACCCGTTCTGGCGGATCTCGATCTCTCCAATGCGACCCTCATCCACCCTCAAGGTGAGCACTCCATCGGCCAGCTGCTCCTTGGTGAACTTCGCCAAGAAGTATCCTTCTTTGCGGTACAAGCGGTAGACTCCTTGCAGAGCGGTCAATAGCTCATAATTGCTCACCGTCTTCTGAGGCAACGCGACCCGAGCGAGAAGATCCCCTTCGGAAAAGGCCGTATTCCCGACGAATTGGATCCCCTGGATCTCCTGAGATCCCTCGATGATCTGACGCGCGCGCAGACGCAGCACGAGCTTCACCTGATCCGGTGCGCTGCCCTTGTCGAACACCACGTCTTCGCTCCGCAAGGGCTCAAAATAGACGGATTGTGAGATCTTCTGCAGCGCTTCTTGCATCTGTCGCAATTTCACCGGCCGTAGCAACGGCAGATCTGCCAGCACCTTAAGCGCCTCACTCTTCAGGGGCTCTTCCAGCTCTGGAACCTCAAAGGCTTCGATCACGCCTTCCAAAACCCGGATCTTGAGCGTCTCCCCTGTGGACACCTCCCCAATCGTGACTAGGAAGTATTCCTTGCTCTTGTACTCGCTGCAGATGCTGGAAGCAGGAGGATTGGGAGCACATCCGCCGCCCTCTTGCACCCCCAGAGCGGCTCTCAACTTCTTGACATTCAAGACCTTGCCGCGTTCGATCTCATGTTCCTTGAGGATCTCCAGCATCCGCTCTGGAGTCACCAAATAATCCACAAAGGGCCAGCGAAGGCTGAGGCCGATGATCGGAATATTCAGGCGGCGGTCTTCGTTCCAGTCCCGATTCCCTGTGATCTCGATCTTCTGAATCACGGGGTTCTCGGTCACGTCCAGGATCACGACGATTCCGTCTTCGGCACGGCGATAATCGGCAACGGCACTCTCGAGGGTCCCTAGGTCCCCGAGCGCCAGCTCTGCCCGATGTAAGTCATCCGGCAGGGTGATCTCATCGCCTTCCTTAAAGGGCAGGGCTGACAGGATCTCTTTCGCGCTCACCTGCTGGTTCCCCTCGATTTGGATCTCGACGACTCGCGTCTTCTCCGTCACTTCGGGAGTCTCTTGCGCTTGAGTGATCTGGGCGGGAGCCAGTGCGATCCCCCAGCCTGCTGCCACCAGCAAGAGCATCCCCCACAGCCTGAGTTTGTCGGTTTTTTGACCCATTTACGCTCCTCCTTCAAGCATATCTAACGAACTGCGATACTGGACTGCTTCGGCTATATGGGCAGGCCCAATAGACTGAGATCCTTCGAGATCGGCGATCGTGCGCGCGACCTTGAGCACCCGGCTGTAAGCCCGCGCACTCAAATGGTAGCGATCGATGGCGTTCTCAAGTAACCCTTGGGCCTCTTGTTCCATGATACAATACTTCCGGATCTCTCGGATACCCATCTGCGCATTGACGTAGAGGTCTGTCCCCGAAAACCGCGCACGCTGACGCTGGCGGGCCTGCTGGACCCGTTGGCGGATCTCGTCGGAGGACTCACCGGAGGGCTTGCCTAGAAGCTCTTCTTTGCGTAGTCGAGGCACTTCCACAAACAGATCGATGCGATCCAAGAAGGGACCCGAGATGCGCTTGCGATAGCGTCTGATGTCGATGGAACTGCAGCGACAGCGGTGGGTCGAATCCCCCCAATGCCCGCAGGGGCAGGGGTTCATGGCTGCCACAAGCGTGAAACTCGCCGGAAACGTCACGGCCATCGCCGCCCGTGAGATGGCGATCTGGTGCTCTTCCAGAGGCTGCCTGAGCGTCTCCAGCACCGCGCGCTCAAACTCCGGCAGCTCATCCAAGAACAATACGCCACAGTGGGCCAGGCTGATCTCCCCCGGCCGCGGCACGCCGTGCCCGCCTCCCACCATCCCCGCGTACGAGATGGTGTGATGGGGTGAGCGGAAGGGCCTCTGGGTGATAATGGGCTGCTCACGGGTGAGCAATCCCATGATGCTGTAGATCTTCGTGACCTCTAAAGCTTCTTCGAAGCTTAAGGGAGGGAGTATGGTGGGAAGCCTCTTCGAGAGCATGCTCTTGCCCGAGCCAGGGGGACCGATCATCAGGAGATTGTGGCCGCCGGCCGCGGCGATCTCTAACGCTCTTTTCGCTTGCTGTTGGCCGCGGATCTCATTCATGTCTACCTCATAGCCCCGGTGCGTGCGGAAATAGCCCTCGTAGTCAAACCGGTAGGGAGCGAGTTGCCGTGAGCCATTTAGAAACTGGATGGCTTCTTCTAGGGTGTTCACGGCCCAGACATTCAGATGGTCCACGATGGCCGCTTCGTTCGCGTTGCCCTGCGAGAGGACGATCCCGTTGACCCCGGCACGGCGGGCGGCGAGCGACACGGGAAGGGCCCCTTTGACAGGGCGCAGCTCTCCATCTAGCGAGAGTTCCCCAAGCAGTAGATGATCGGAAAGGCGTTCGCTATCGAGCTGACCCGTAGCCTTAAGAATCGCCAACGCCAGCGGCAAATCAAGACCTACTCCTTCCTTCTTGATATCGGCCGGCGCCAGATTGACCGTGATGCGCTTGGCCGGAAACTCATAGCCGGAGTTGCGAATGGCACTGCGAATGCGCTCGCGGCTCTCTTGGACCTCCTTCTCCGGCAGCCCCACGATGGTGAACGCCGGCAGCCCCGGCGAGATGTCGCACTGGACCTCTACCAGAGCGGCATCAATACCGATCACGGCACCGCTCAGTGCTTTGGCAAACACGCTGGATCATCCCTCAAGTGAGAAGGCGTTCTGATGGAGTCGTGCTGTCCCACGGGAGAGGGCCACGACATCAAAGCGCACAGGGAGCTTCGTGGGATGCTGCAGTAGATATCTTTGGGCGGTGCGAATCAGCTTGTGTTGCTTCTGGACATTGACAAACTCTTCCGGCAGCCCAAAGGCCTCAGAGCTACGGGCTTTCACTTCAACGAAGACCAAGAAATCACCATCCCGCGCAATAAGATCGATCTCGCCCCCACGCCAACGGTAGTTCTCTTCGATGATCTGATAGCCGTGGCCTCGCAAGAAGTCTGCCGCTTGCTTCTCTCCTCGCTTGCCCCGCTCGAGAGATTTTCCCATAGTAAACAAATGCTTACTATCTTAACGAGTGGGCTTAGAGACTGTCAAGCGATGGCTTTTTCAGCGGATTGCTCTGTCAACGGATATACAAACGGATTAGAGGATGCCCTTAGCTACAAGTTACTGGGGGTGCGTCAAACTGCTCTTTATTGGTTGTGCAAAGATGGTACAGTCGAGTGGTCCGTCGGTGAAGGGCATAACCGGTGTCGCTTGAGAACATATTCAATGAACCCAACGTCCACCAGCGGATAGCGCTCCCCGTGTCGATCCAGCTTCAGGACAGCCGCCGAAAGCGCGGCGATGGCCTCGGGCGAGTTGACTTGCCGCGCAATGATGGCAGCGGTGATCTCCGAAGCCCGGTAGGTCCCACAGCGGGGGCAATCGTAGGCCGGAGTCTCGCGCACAGAGCTGGTCTCGGGCACGGAGGCAGACTTACAGATGATGCAGTTCATGAGACAGACAGTACCAGGCCACCGCGCAAAAGGGTATGACCGGTGTACTTCGATTCTTAAGAAGTTGAGAGCCTAGAAGAGTGATGGAGTTCCCCCATCAGTATTCTGTTGAAGCTATCGAAAACGACTGGTCATACCAATGAACGACGAGAGAACCTGAAAGACCGCACTGCGAGCACTAACAGAACCAACACTAAGACAATCCCGAGAATGATGTAGCGCATGTTTGGGAAAGGAACAGGGGCGATTGATTCAGAGCGCCTCTAAGCCTTGCGCTCCCGATCTTTACGAGCTTGATAACGAACCCAAAGGGCAAGGGCTCCAGCGGCTGCCAAAACGCCAGCGATCATCACTACAAGAGGCCACATGCTCATTCACCTCTTCCCCATTGTAACACAAAATAGCCCCAAATATAGAAGCCCGCCCATGCGATCGCACCCAGACCGGCCAGCCACCAGTTGAAGGGCTGTCCACTGAGGATCTGCCCGACGATAAGAGCTGCGAACGTAATATTCCCGGCATCCATGAGCTTGTCTGCCAACTTATCTGCGTACTCTTTCCAGGCGTTCATTGTCACAGATCTTTGTTAGCTGCCCCCCGAAGATGGTTGCGTGGATGGGGCAGGCTTCGGCGACGGAGGCGGCGGCTGTTCTGAGGTGTTCGTATCGTGGCGGTTGTTCTCTAGACGATTGTTCGCGAATTGATTGTCGCTGGATTGATGGACAAAGATGCCAAATTGGCTCTCGCGAATCCAGTTCTCTTTGATCACATTCGCCCCGCCCTGCTCCAAGAACACCCCGACCCAGTTGTTGCGAATCTGATTCTGCAGCAGTGTGACTTTACGGCTGGCCTCCAGGCGAGCGCCGGACTCGCGGTTGCCTTCGAGCTGATTCCCGTTCAGTTCGTTCCCCGAGGAGTTTTGCAGCAGCACTCCGTGGCTGCCACTGGCCAAAATGAGATTTCTTAAGACACGAATGCCCTGCGAACCCATGACTGTAATGCCGCTCGCTTCTGTGCGTTCGATGCGATTGCCGGAGATCTCTATCTCCCGAGAATTCCAGACGTAGATGCCCCGGATAGTGTTTAGAAGCACGTTGTTTTGCAGTTTAGAGTTTTGCGTGTTCACGACCACGATCCCTTCCGCTCCGTTGCTCAAAGTCACCCCCTCGACTGTGATCCTCTCCGAGTTGACAAGAGCCACAAAGGCGGGCTGATCCCTGGAGCCAATAGTGATGTCTTTCTCTCCCACCAGATAATAAACAGCTCGACCGTCGATCGTGTTGCTCCGTTCGATGTCGTGAACGAATTGTCCCGGCACATCGCCCCAGACGCGCAAGGAGCGGGGGTTCCGATCTATGCGATTGGCGCGTAACGTGTTTGCGTTGGAGGAGAGGATGACCAACCCCAAAGCATTTCTCTCACTCTGATTCCCTACTAGCTCATTCTGATCTGAGTACTCCAGAAAGATCCCTTCACTTTGATTTGCAAGTGTTCTATTGGTGCGTATCTCGTTTTCGCGTGAGCCTTTCAGTACCAGTCCTCGGGCGTTGCTCGTGACTTGATTGGACACGAGATGATTCTTGTGAGAGTTCTCGAGCAAGATGCCTGTATCGGCTTGAGAGATCTCGTTGTTCTGCAAGGTGCTCTCGTGGGCGTTGATCAAAGCAATGCCAGCTTGGCTGCTGTTAGAAATGCGATTGTCGATGAGATACGTTCTTCGCGTTTGCGAGACCAGAATCCCGTGGCTGCCACCGCGGATGACCAAGCCGCGCAGCTCTACGCCTTCGGCCCGAATCTCGATGGCAGGCCGTTGGGGATCGGCAGCTACGATAGTGATAGGTCTAGGAGGAGCAGAGAAGATAGCGAAAGGCACTCCTCCAGAAGATCCTTGCGTAAAGAAGGCAAACGTGACGTGGGAGCGAGAGATCAAACGAATGGGTTTTGTAATGACTATGTTCTCGCGGTACTCGCCCGCCAGCAAGATGACAGTACAGCCGGGTTGCGCCACTCGAATTGCATCCTGAACCCTTGGATAATCTGTTCCTGGCCCAGCGAGGAAACAGACCGGTGTAGTGAGAAACGCGGTGATAACAAGAGAAGTGAGCAAGAAAAATCCACCAGCAACCCAGATCAGGACGTTCGTCATGATACCCTACTTATTCCTAAGGAAGATGAGTGAAATGGTCGGTGACGGGGATCACGGCGGGGGGGGTCTCTGTCAACGGATCGCAAGCGGATTAACGGATGGCCAGGCTACAGCTCATCCGTTCATCTGCCATCTCTTCCGTTGACAGATCGTTGCAATTGGTGGTGCCTAGAGTAGAGAGTATAATGAGCAAGATGCCTGAGATCTTATTCATCGTGCCAACGCCTCTGGGCTTTTCTGTACGAACAACTAGGGAGTACTGGGAACTCATCCAGCACAAACATCCCGAAATCGTTGGGAAAGAAGCCGAAGTGCAACAGTGCCTTCAGCAGCCAGCTGTGATCCGCCGTAGCACGCAAGATCCTACGGTATACTTGTTCTATATCTCAGTCCCGCCTTATCATCTAGCTGTGGTCGTCAAGCGGCTGGATGGGGAAGGCTTCATTATCACCAGCTACTTAACGGATCAGCTCAAGGAAGGAGAGACGATATGGCCCACATCCGCGTGATCCACGATCCCGTCGGTGAGACGCTCACCGTCTACTGGAAAGAGCCCTCAGCAGAACAGATCTGTGAGGAAACGGGCGAAGGGGTGATCTTGATCAAGGATCGCAGAACTCAAGAGGTCATCGGCTTTGAGCGGCTTTACTACCGTCCTGAAGTCAAGGGACAGGCTGTGACCGTGGAAACCATAGAAGCAGCTCGCTAGTTCCTTTTCCCGTCTTCGTTGGTGACGGGATCACGGCGGGGGGACGTGCCAATAGATCGCAAGACCACTCGGTCCCTGAATTCAATTCATGCTATAATGATTTGGTGATCGCTATGCGCGTGGTTCGATGCCTGTGCCGTTTCATGCTGGCAGCAGTACTGACTGTCCTGCTAGGGTCAAACATCCCTGCCCAGACCGCAACTCAGAGCTTTTCCGACAGCTTTCACAGCAATACTCTCGATCGATCTCACTGGGTCATTGGAAAAGTCAATGCTCAAGGAGAAGCCATCCCAACCCAGGAAGGCCTGCGTCTTACGCTCTCCGTCCGCAACGTAGCGCAATTCTTTGCCCTCACTGCGTGGCTCAACTGTCGTATTCCCGGAGATTTCGATGCCCAAGTGGACTACCGCGTGGTGGACTGGCCTTACGCGAGCGGAATTCGCTTGGGACTGGGTGCCCACCCTAACCCACTGCCTTTAGGTTCGACCAGCCTTCATGGCTTATCCGGTGATGTCCGAGGTCTGCGCACCGTCATCTCCGAACGAATCAGTCTCCAAGCGGGAGCCGTGACAACTCACACCACCGGTGGGGAATTCTACACAGCTGAACTCAACGGCCGACAGGACAGACTCATCGCCACCTCGGATCGCTCCGGCAAGCTCAGAGTCACCCGCGTCCAGAATGACTTCACGGCGTGGTATTGGGATATCGGAAGCCGTGTCTGGATTCCCACCGGCCGCTTCAGCTTAAGCCCTCAAGTGAAAGATAGCGAATGGCTTGCACTCCAGCTCTGGGGGTACAACCAGAGTCCGAACATCACGGTCATCGTGGAAGACTTCTCCGTGAGCGCTCCGACCCTCAGTTGTCCTTAGCGCTTGTGCTCTCGGCGCTTGCGGAAATCCCGAACGATCGTGGGCAGGGTGAAGGCTAAGGCAGCCAGCGCAATCAGACCGAGCAACGCTACCCCTGGCCAAATGTTCATCGTCTCGCTCCCTCGCCTTCTAAGAGCCAGAAGGCTGCAGCATAGCATAACACCCAAATGGCTCCTCCAGCAACTGTCCATACCCAGTTGAACTCCTTCGCCAGGAACTGCCCCAAGAGCAGAGCACCTACGGCCAAATTCCCCACTTCCATCAACTTATCCGCAAACGCTTCGCGCTGGCGTTGATTCATGGATGCTCGCTCATCTCCTTAGGTCTCATATGCTTAAGTTCAATGATGCCCTGAGCAATCTCTTTGAAGATGGGTCCGGCTGTCTGCCCCCCATAGTAGAGCTTTGCCCCTACTTCGTCTAAGACGACCAGAATCACATACTGAGGATCTGATGCGGGAAAGAAGCCTGCGAAGAGAGACGTGTATCTGCCCTTCACATAGCCTTGGCCGGGGATGGCCTTCTGACCCGTGCCTGACTTGGCAGCAATTTCAAAGCCATCGATCTGCGCTAAAATACCTGTCCCGTCTTCCACAACGAGCTTCATCATGTCGATAAGTGCCTGCAGGTTTGCGGGCGAAGCGACGGGCTCACCAGATGGGAGACTCACATCTTCTGTCAGTGGCTCGCCTTTAGGCGAAATGACGCGCTTTGCGATCTCCGGAGGGCGTAGCCAGCCTCCGTTGGCGATGGCTGCATAGCGAGACGCCAGTTGTATTCCCGTGACAGCGATACTCTGACCGATGGCGATGGAGCCAATCTCCAACGCAGACCAATCTTTCAAAGCTGGAAGAACCCCAGATTCTTCACCCGGCAGACGCACTCCCGTCTTCTCCCCAAAATGCATGCGCTTTAAGAAGCCATAGAGTCTTTCTTCCCCCAGCTTCTGCGCGACGCGGATCATGGCGGTATTGACGGAATCCTTCATGATCTGTGCGGGTGTGATCCAGCCGTAGTTTCTATTCTCCGAGTTGTGGAAACGGTGCCCCGCAATCACCACCGGCTCGTTCCCGTTGAATCGCTCATTAAGATCCACGACTCCGGCTTCCAGGGCCGCCAGCATGGAAAAGACTTTGAAAGACGATCCCGGCTCGAAGAGTTGAGTGACGGCGGCATTCTTGCGCGCCAGAGTGGATGAGCGCTCAAAGTCATTGAGGTCGTATGTCTTGTCCTGTGCCATGGCCAAGATCTCGCCTGTCTTAGGATCCAACACGATGGTGAAGCCGCCCTTCGCTTGCTGTCGGCGAACACCAGCACGAATGGCTTCCTCCGCGAGATGCTGGATACGGGCGTCCAGCGTAAGATACAGATCCGCGCCAGGGGAGCCCGCCTCCAGAAGGCGATCCGCAAGAACGATCCCCCCTCCTCCTAGCACTACTTCATGCTTTGCCTCTCGACCTCGCAAGAACTCATCGAACGATAGCTCAACGCCTTCCAGCCCCTGGTTGTCGAGCCCTGCGAATCCAATCACGTTGGAGGCCAGACTCCCTTGGGGATAGACCCGCTTCCATTCGGGGAGGTAGATCAACCCCTGGATGCCTTGGGCTTCGGCCTCGCGCTGGAGCGCTTGAGCCACCTTAGGGTCGACCCTGCGGGCGATCCAAGTGAAATATGCTTGCCGATAGACGAGTTCCCGCGCCTTCGCGGGCGAGAGCTTGAGATAGCGCTGGAGGAGCGACTCGATCAGTTCGGGTCTCGTCATCTGGAAGTTGTCGAGCGCAATGGAAGTGGCGCGCACGTCAAATGCCAGTAGCAGCCCATTTCGGTCGTAGATGCGCCCGCGCGGATGGCTTTGGATCGTCTCGCGCACTTGAATCTGGTCTGCCGCTTGCAGCCAGCGATCATGCTCCAGCACCTGAACTTGGATGAGCTTGGCTGCGACTGTGACAAAGAGTGCGGCCAGCAGCCCGGCTACCAAGAGGAAGCGGCTTCGTAGGGTCATGGCGCAAGAGGAGGGAGAAGAAGATATTTGAGCGTGGGGCGGATCATGCCCAGTCGTTGGGTTGCGATCCGTTCCAGGCGCGCGAGTGAGAAGGCTTGAGCGACTTCGAATTTCAAGTAATCGTTCTCGGTCTGGAGCGCATCTCGTTTCGCCTCGGCTTGATGGAGTTGATTGAGCCAGTAGACCCACTGCCACGACTGCCAGAGGTAAAAGAGAGCAAGACCCGTAAGCAAGAGAAGAGAAAGCAGTACCAGAAGACGCTTGCGCGTCCAGAACGTTCCGGCCGTTGTTGGGCGAGGTATAGGCTTTTCTCTCCCATGCTGCAAATGAAGATCGCGAATCATGATCGTGGCATGTCCAACTGTAGTAGCGTAGATGGCTGATCCCAAGGACAGGCGTCTCTTGAAGGAGAGCAGAGGGTCAGAGCTTGCGCAATGCCCGCAGCCGGGCGCTGCGAGCGCGCGGGTTTTGAGAGAGTTCTTCAGGCGAAGGCGTTGCTTCACCCAGGATCTCAGCTTCTGGAGTCCGGCCACACTGGCAGATGGGCATATCAGGCGGACAGAGGCAGCCGCGGGCCTTCTCTTTCATGAAGTGCTTGACGATGCGATCCTCCAGCGAGTGAAACGAGATCACGACCAGTCGTCCGCCGGATGCCAGCCGACGAAAGGCCGCTTCGAGGCCCTCTTTCAGGTTCCCCAGTTCATCGTTTACAGCAATCCTAAGTGCCTGAAAGGTGCGCGTCGCTGGATGAATGGCTCGACCTTGAAGATATCGGCGCTGGGCGGGCTTAGGGATGGCCTGATCAATCCATGCCACGAGTTGACCGGTCGTCTCGATGGGTGATTGCTTCCTGATGCGCACGATCTCCGCCGCAATGCGGGAGGCAAAGCGCTCTTCGCCGTACTCTCTTAGAATTCTCGTCAACTCCTTTTGCCCGTATTCATTGACGATCTCCCGTGCCGTAAGCGAGCTTTTTGGGTCGAAGCGCATATCCAAGGGAGCATCCTGCTGAAAACTAAAGCCGCGCTCTGGATCGGCAAGTTGCAGCGACGAGAGTCCCAAGTCGAGCAATACCCCATCGACTTCAACAATCCCCAGCTCATCTAAGATCTGTTCGAGATCTCGGTAGTTGGCGTGCACCAGCTCCACTTGATCGAGATGGCCCCGAAGTGTTTCACGAGCGATGCTGAGCGCCTGAGGGTCGAGATCGAGGGCAATCAAGCGCCCCTTCGTCAGCCTTCGGGCGATCTCAAGCGCGTGGCCGCCGCCACCCACCGTCGCATCCACATAGATCCCATCAGGTCTAAGAGCCAAGTACTCGATGGTTTCACGAAGGAGCACGGGTTGGTGCCTCATATTCATATCAATCCATCCAAGCGCCACCACATTCGCGTTATGCCTTTGAGTGGATAGGACAGCTCATACCAGATTTTATCTAAGGCTCGATAGGTTTGGTGATAGAGCGCTTCGCCCGCACTGAGCAGACCCACTCGAAGTTGAGGGTCCACCGTGAGCTGGAGCAAAGCTTCTACCAGATTGATGTTCGTTGCCTGAGCAGGGGTAAGAAGCGGGAGCCGCGGACCACCAGAGGCTTCGACTTGTTGAACGAAAGCCGCGATTTTCGGGTCATCGCTCAGGGCCAGAAACGGCCGGATGGTCAATAAAGCGAAGATCAGAGAGTGAAGACGCATCCCCACAAGCGCCTTGGCGCCGCTGAGGGCCGCGAGCAATTCCTGAGGGTTGCTGAGCTGGCGCACGGACGGGGGGTGCCTCATCTGTGCCGCGATATGAACGGCCTCACGGAGATCTTCGTTCGGATGCACCACGAGGAAGACGACTTTGCCTTCTTCGCTCAAGTCATCGAGTTGCCGGACGAGCTTCTCTTTCAATTGTTTTGGGAGTCCCCCCTTGAGGCAGACGGCCCAATACGCGCTTGCGCGATCGGGCGCTTTACGCAAGGATCTACAGTGAGGCCAGAAGAGCAGGGCAAGGTCTCCTCCTACAACCGTGCGCTCCGCTGAGAGTCCCCAAGCCTGCAGGAGTTGCTCACTCGACTCATCACGCACCATGGCGAAATCCACCTGACGCAATAGCCGCTGCGCCCATTGGCAGACCAGCTGGTTGTTCAGCGGCCCGATCCCTTGACCGACAAGAAAGACGGGGCAGTTTCTATGTGCCAACGCGATCAGGCCAAGATAATAGAACGCTGAGCGTCGGCTGGTTCGATCTTGAATGAGCCCACCCCCGCCGCTGATGAATGCTCTTGCGCTTCTGAGTTCCCACAGGATGTGCCCCAGGTTCCAACGATTGATCGCTCTGACTCGATACTGTTTCGCTGTCTCTTGCGGTGTGGCGGAGAGCACCACGATCTCCGCTCGTCGGAAGCGCTCTTGCAGTTCCTTGACCAAGACGGCTAAGATGGCCTCATCACCCATGTTACCGAAACCGTAATACCCTGAAATGATGAGCTTCATAGAGCGAGTCAGTCTACCGAGCGCGCGGGCGAAAGTCGAAGCAGCGAGCGAAGGGAGAATTGAAGGAGCAAGCCTAAACCTGCTCCAAGCCACAGGCCATGAAACGTGCGCAGAAGCGTCACCCAAAGGGGCGTATGAAGATGCTCAAAGCTATTGATGATCGATACTTGTCCCAGTAAGCCGGCCAACAGAACGGCAACGGCCCATGGACGCCAGCGTAGAACTCCCAGTCCGCTCCAGAGCAAGAGCAGTGGGTGCCCGATGAGAAATTCTTTGACGCGTGGGCGCACGATTAGTAGCTCTTCCAGCCAACTACGCAGTGCCACTTCCGACTCTGACACGGGCCAGATCGAAGCATTCCCGCTTCGAAGGAGTACGATGACGAGCAGTACCCCCACCACCGCCCCAAGAATCACATCCAACGCCCGCAACTGTGCCCACTCGATCTGGTGAAGCACAAGGAGCGCGATGCACACGATGGGTAGAATCAAAGCGGCCTTCACCCCTGGGAACTCTTGAATCTGCAAGAAGTAAGCATCCGTACTTACGAAAGCAGCAGCCACGAGGCCACCCAAAAGCGAGAACGCTGAGAATGTCAACAAGAACCGAAGGCCGTTTCCCTCGCCGAAACGCCCGCTCAGGAAGACGAAGGCTGCAACGGGGGTGAGAATCGTTGTGAACCACGCTGCACTTTGCTGCATCAGCTCGCCCAGTAGAAAGAATCCCACAGGCCCTGCGAATAGTCCCGCCACCCAGAGCACACCCAGCCAGCGGAGCGAAAGCCTAGTCAGCCTCTCCAACAGCAACGTCAAAAGACTCACCAGACCCAGCCATACGAGAGCTAATATCCAGGGACTTGGGGCAAAGGATGCCGGTGCAGAGGGCGGGGCCAGGGCGAAACCAGCACGCGAGATCTCCCTTTGGAGTGACGTGTAGTCTGTGACGATCTGTTCTGGGGTGATCGCTCGTAGCTCCAAAAAACGCACGTTGCGCTCCACCACAGCACGCGCGTAGCGATCTATTGCCTCACGGTCGCTGAGCTCTACCCGTTCCTGCATCTTCAACGTATGCCCGCGAACGAAACCGTGATATCCCAGCTGATAGAGCTGCTCCATGTCCGATGGAGTCGCGAATTCAACGATCCCTACAAGGGCTGAATGCGTTTTCAGCAGTTGAAGTAGCTTGTTGAGGTGCTCTGGATACAAAGTGAAGGGGGCCATGAAGAGAAGTCCAGCGGGATGCGCCTCGAGGAGCGCACTGAGAAAAGCTTCGAATCTATCCGAAGGAACCCACGCATCGAGCTTCCAGAAGATCGTGGCGCCGTTCTCCTCTAGTGCTTCCAGCATCTGGTGGGGAATGGCTACTTCGGCAGGCAGAGACGGGAAAAACTGATCATGAAATTCCTGAATCTCTTGTGGGGAGACCGTGAACGTAGGCGGGCGCTGCGATTCAATGTTCTTGAAGCCCTGAAGATATGACTCTACGGCATCTACTCCCCGTGATTTGTATAGATCTCCCAAGTTGGCTGCCAGAGTGACGGTGCGATACTGTCCCTCCCATTGCACGCGCGCGGCACCGATCATCAGTGCAGCAAGAACGGCCAGATAGACACATAGCCACAAGATGCGTGAGAAGAGGTTCATCTTGGTCCATTAAACTTTGGAAGGTCGTCGTGCGTCAAAGGGTATGATGAAGCATGACAGGAGTCACCCTCGCTTCAGACGGATTCCTCTTGGGTCTTCTACCACGGGTCATTCGGCAAGCTCTTTGGAGCTACTAGACTCACAACGAGAAGATCGATAAACGTCAGTTGAGGGAAAGGAGACAGGATGCATCGTTGGGTTATTGTGGGTCTAGCGCTCTGTTTGATGGTGGGTATCACGTTCTCAAGTCAGGCCATTCCAGTGGTGGATCTCTCTCAAGGACACGGCTTCGGTTTCGGGTTAGCACTAACGGCGCCCTTCACGCCGCCGGACACGTTCCCGGCCTCGGGGTTCTCCACTCGAGTGTGGATCGCTGATCTCTTTGGACTTTCGGCGACAATCTTCATCGTCGATGGCGCTCCCAGTGCCACGGCTCGGGCGTTCCTCAAGTTTCTCAACACTTCCATCGTCGATCTCTATGTGGGAACAGGAGCGGCATTCTTCGTGAATAGCGGGATGATAGTCGTGCCGCTCCAAGCGGTGACGGGCATCGAGATCCGGCTGACTCCGAATGTGGCCCTCCACGCGGAAGTGGGACTCCTCTTCCGTGGTGTGAGCGAAGTGACCTCTGGGTTGGGGGTTCATTTCTATTTGTGAACCTCTCCCCGCCCTAGGGCCGCCCCTCTCTGATTCGGAGAGGGGATGGGGGTGAGGTTTCGTTTGTCACCTCAGTATCCATCCGTTATGATGAGCCTGCCATGGGCAAGAAGGAAGTTCTAAACTCCGTCCTGGAACAGATCAAGAAGCGCTATGGCGAGGGCTCCATCATGTGGCTGGGGGAGTCCGGCCGCCTGGATATTGAAACCATACCGACCGGCTCTCTCGCACTGGACATCGCTTTGGGGATCGGAGGTGTGCCTCGCGGCCGCATTGTAGAGATCTTTGGTCCGGAGTCTTCGGGAAAGACCACCTTGGCGCTCCATCTCATTGCCGAAGCACAGAAGCGAGGCGGGGCAGCGGCTTTCGTCGATGCCGAGCACGCGCTCGACCCAACATACGCGCGGGCGATTGGCGTGAATCTTGATCAACTTCTGCTCAGCCAACCCAACTCCGGTGAGCAAGCACTGGAGATCACAGAATATCTCGTGCGAAGTGGAGCCATGGATATCATCGTGATCGACTCCGTGGCGGCTCTCGTCCCCGAGGCGGAGATCGCAGGGGCCATGGGCGATGCTCAAGTTGGGCTACAGGCTCGCTTGATGAGCCAAGCCATGAGAAAGCTTTCCGGTGCGATTCATCAGTCGAAGACGACGGTTGCCTTCATCAATCAGATCCGCTCGCTGATCAGTGCCGGACCCTGGGGGCCAACGACGACGACTACGGGAGGATTGGCGCTCAAGTTCTATACCTCAGTGCGTATGGAGATCAAGCGCATCGGCTCTGTTGAGGAGGGTCAAGAGAAGATCGGTAACGAGACGATCGTACGGGTCGTGAAGAACAAGCTCGCCCCACCGTTTAAGGAAGCGCGTTTCGATATTCTCTATGGCAAGGGTATCTCCCGCGAGCGGGAGCTGATTAAAGTGGGCGAGCAGATGGGGGTCATCAAGAAGAGTGGCGCATGGTTCTCCTATGGGAACACTCAACTGGGACAAGGGATGACCAATAGCGCCGTCGCCTTGGAACAGAACGCGGAACTGGCGAAGCAGATCGAAGGCGAGATCCGTCTCAAAACAGGACTTCTGCGAGAAGGCGAAGAGAAGGTTCCTGCCGTGAGCGTAGACTCGCAGTCGGATGAGAGAACGGTCAGAAAGCAAGCGAAGAGATCCACGGAGCGATGAGCTTTTCCAAGCGCGAGACGATCTTCAGCGCTTGCTCCGTTTTCGTCCCCGCAGCATCCAAGAAGCCCAAAGCCGTCTGCAACAAAAGCGCTACTCCCCTGCAGTTATCCAGCAAGTGATTCGGGAAGCTGAGGAGCGTGGCTGGCTCGATGACGCGGCGTTTGCCAAGCTCTGGGTTCAGGATCGCTTAGTGACAAAGCCCAAAGGCAAAGCTTTGCTCAAAAGTGAATTGCGTGCCAAAGGCGTCGCAAATGAACTGATTGAACAAGCATTGGGCGAAGTCGAGATGGACGAAGAGGAGATCATTCAACAACTGGTCGAGCAACAAAAGGCACGCTATCAGGGGGAAGATCGCGCGACTCGCGAGCGCAAGCTACACGCGTTTCTCATGCGAAGAGGTTTTTCACCAGAGGCAATCCGACGGGCGTTGCGACGGTTTCTTTAAGGCAGCTTGCTCGCTGAGCTATCCCCATGTTAAGCTCTTCCACGAGGGACATTATGAAGCAACTCAAAGTTGTGGTCGAAAAACATTCGGATGGTTATGTAGCTTACCCTCTTGGGCTAAGGGGCATTGTAGTTGGTGAGGGCGACACTTATGAGGAAGCCCTGGCCGATGTAAAATCTGCGATTCGGTTTCATATTGAGACCTTCGGGCAAGACATCCTGAAAGTGGAGTCGCCTGTGCTAGAGGCCTTTGCGCCATGATTCACAACACTTGATTGATTCATGGAAGTCCTGCGTGCCAACATGTCTTTAAAGTACATACAACAGCTTCCCTCTCACAAACGTCATGACCGGCCACCCCGTAAGCTCGAAGCTCTCATACGGCGACCAGCCACACTTTGTGGCGAGTCTCTCTCTCTTGACTCGATCCCGCTTTTCGAGATCCACAACTACAAAATCCGCATCACAGCCGATTTCGATACGCCCTCTTTGAGTGAGCGAAAAGCGCTCGGCAGGACGCGTTGAGAAGACCTCTATCAGCCGAGCCAGCGACATGCTCCCCTTTTCGACAGCATCGAGCATCAAGGGTAGCGATGTCTCCACGCCGGGCAAGCCATAGGGCGCTTTCTCAAACGGCTGTGATTTCTCTTCTCTGGTGTGCGGCGCGTGATCGCTCGCCAGAATATCCATCCAGCCCTCTTGCAAGGCCCACCACAAGAACTCGCGATCCTCTTCGGCTGTCAAGGGAGGGTTCACCTTGAGCCATGCTCCCCGCCTTTCGAGATCCCGTTCTGTGAAGAACAGATAGTGAGGGCAAGTCTCGATGGTAACATCCAGCCCATCGCGCTTGGCATCTTGCGCCAGCTCCACCCCCTCGCGCGTCCGCACATGACAAAGGTGCAATCGGACGCCCGTCTGCACGGCATATTCCAGAGCCACTTCGAGATCCTTGGCTTCAGAAGGTGAGTCAAGCTGCTGCGCGTGCACGGCCAGTACTTTTCCGGTCTCCGCGACCCTCTGGAACGCTTCCCTCTGCACCGAGCGACGCGCAACGTGAAGGCTCCCCGTCGTCTCACCCATGTAAAGCTTAAACGCTGTCACATGAGCAGCAAGCTCAGAGAGCCTTGCCAGGTTCTCCGGCGCGATCCCACCGAAGATCCCAAAGTGGATCTGTGATTGTTCTGCCCGACGCCGCTGCTCCTGGATCATCTCAAGAGTTGTGATCGGCGGGTCCGTGTTCGGCATGGCGAGAACCGTCGTGACTCCGCCCTTGAGGGCCGCTCTTGCTCCGCTCTGCCAATCTTCTTTGTAAGATTGACTGAAATCTCGAAAGTGGACGTGGGCGTCGATCATGCCGGGCAGGATCACTTTGCCGGAGCAGTCGATGGGTTTCCCATCTAGATCCTTCCCGATAGACTGAACATGCTCATCGAACGCAATCTCAGTAGAGACGAGTTTTCCATTGAGAAAAACCTGACCACCGCGTAAGACGTTCATGTGCTTAGAGATCTCGCACGGTCCCGACGATCTCTTCGAGGCGGGAATGGCCGTTCTTCCTGAGCCACTGTTCGATCCCTTGCCAAAGTTCGGCGAAGACGGCCGTTCCCCTCCAAAGCAGCACTGTGCCGACCTGTACGACAGACGCACCTGCCAAAAAATGCTTGATCGCGTCTTCAGCGCGAACGATGCCTCCACAACCCCAGACTTCGATGGGGCTCTTGTGTTTCTGGAAGAACCTGTAGAAACGATGGACCTCTGCCAGTGCGATAGGGAGGATGCCCGGACCGCCGTAACCGCCGTAGCCTTCCCGTGGTTTGATCACTTTCGTTCTGGTGCTTACGTCGATGTCCATGGCATTGGGCTCGGAGTTCATCGTAGTGACAAAGTCTACTTTGAGGTCCATAAGAAGCTGAGCCACTTCTTCAAAGAGGGGCAAGGTGTTGTTGTACGGAGAGACTTTTACGCCAATGGGAGTCTTTCGATCCTTGCAAAGCGGTGTGAGGACACGGCGGATGGACTCCGGGTCGTTCGATATGGGTATGCCGGTCAGGTTGGGCGTCGAGAGATTGATCTCCAGCATGTCCGCACCGCTCTCCGTGAGTGTTTGAGCGATCTCCCAGTATTGCTCTTCGAGAGGCAGCTTGTGTTCGCATGGGGCGTAGGAGATGCTGGCGATCACGGGTTTTTTGTAGCTCTTCAGTACGGGCACAAGCTTAGCATAGCCGCGATAGCCCAAGTTGTTCAGTCCCATGGAGTTGATCGAACCCTTTTCACCGTCGAGATGAGCAGCCAGGCGGGGTTCCGGGTTGCCCTCCCGCGGGCAGTGGGTCATAGATTTCGTCACGATGGCTCCGCTGCCGGAGCGTCCGAGAGCTTCGAGTTCCTCGCGGGTGACAGACAGCGGCCCGGAGGCATTGGTGATGGGTGGATGGACTGCAAACTTGCTCATGCTAGAGAGATTATATGAGGCAGATTGTCTTGCTGCCAAATGCGTGAATTGGCTTCACCAAGAAGAGTCTCTATACTCACAAGCGAAGGAGGCGGTGAACATGAGAGTTACACTCACTCTTTGTCTGGTCGCGGCGATGGCATTCGGCTTCATCCCGCTGGCTGTCGGACAACCGGAGGAGATGCCCATGGAGACGAAGGAGGAAGGCATTGGGGCTGGCGGTCCCATGCCTGGCTGGATCATGCTGGACCTCTCGGAACTGAGCACAGTGCTCACAGCCCACGGGTACGCGCCTTTCCCTATAGCGGGAATGTTCACGATGGGTGGTGGCGGCTGGGGAGGCTTCTTGCAGGGCTGGCGCTTCGGCGGCTTTGGGATGGGTGGGGAGACAACTTCATCGCTCGGGGATAAGACGGCCAAGCTCTCTTTGGGATTCGGAGGTTTCTTCATCGGCTATGGCCTGTACTCCAGCGATGCATACGACGTGATGGTAGGCGCGCTTCTGGGAGGCGGAGGCGCAGAGTTGAGGTTGTTGGATCATCGCTCGGAAAGCTTCGAGACAGCCATTACGAGCCCGCCCAATACCGTACTTCAGCGCGGCTTCTTCGCTCTTCAGCCGCAGCTGAGTGTTGCCTTTTCCCTCTTTGAGTGGTTGTCTGTCAGGATCTCAGGCGGATATCTCTTGACATTGGGAGGCAGCTGGGAACAGGACGGCCAGGAGCTGGTGGGGCCTCCGGCGAACTTCGATGCGTGGGTGGTGCAGGCGATGATCTCCTTTGGGGGCAGGGACGAAGAGGAGGAGAGCCAAGAGAACGAGTGAGGTGGGAATAGAGATGGCCTGTGCCGATCGCTTCGGGATCTTCCTCCGGGTGCCTCTCGAGCAGCCAGCTCCGGCCAAGTGATCCTCTAGCACCCGCAGGGACCCGCTTACCGTTGCTCCCTTCCGGGCCTGGCGGGGTTCACGAGTGTGCGCCGTAGAGGGCTCGGCCTTCAACACCGCACGCACCGAGCGCTCTCCCAAGGGAAGGTCTCTCAGGAGACCCTTCGGCTCCGCTATAGCGGGTTGCGGATGTAGGGGACCGCTAGCCCCCCGCCTAGCACAGGCCTGGCGGAGAGGGTGGGATTCGAACCCACGGTAGAGTGTTACCCCTACAACGGCTTAGCAAGCCGCCGTCTTCGGCCACTTGACTACCTCTCCGGTATGTCATTTTAGGTTGTGGGTTCGGCGTTGTCAAACAGTATAGCCATTGGGCGGAGGGAGAGGGATTCGAACCCCCGGGGCTCTTCGCCCTATGGTTTTCAAGACCATCGCCTTCGTCCGCTCGGCCATCCCTCCGTCTCGTAATCTGCAAAACCGGGCGTACATAATTCTAGGCATTGACTTACAACGCGTCAAGAATACTCGTCTGGCAGGTTTTAAATGTCCTCTCCTGAGATGACCCTTGAGTTGACGTGCCCGTCCCCTCTTCAGTATGATCCTCTGGATCATCATGAAACTCGCTCGATTTCGACAACCAGGGAGGAGACCCCATCGATTATGGAACGTGTGATTGTGATCATCGTCCTGCTGGCGGCGGTAGCTTTGGCCGCGTTTTCGTTCTTGGGACCCAAACCTCAGGGCGGTACATCTACCGCAAGGGAAGCGACCTTCACCCTCACCGAGTACGCCATCACTCCCAACCGGATCACTCTCGCCAACGCCCGCGTGAAACTCGTCTTCAAGAATGATGGCAATAACGCTCACGGCATTGAGATCTACGACACCGTAGAACAACGTGTCATTGCCAAGATTGATTATATACGTCCCAAGTCCACGGCCACTCCCCTCTGGATCGAACTGACCGGCGGACGCCGCTATCAGCTGTACGATCCCACCTGGAGAAGAAGGGGAATGGAGGCACTGATCATTGTGCCGTAGCTCTCTTCAGGGTAATCTTCGCTTCGGAAGGAGCGAGAGCCCGAAGGATCGTTCCCCCGCCAAGAACGTTTCCGTCTTGGTAGAAGACGGTAATCTGTCCAGGCGTGATCGCCCTCTGGGGTTCATCGAAGAGCACACGCACAGAAGCGCTTCTACGACTGGCTGTAGTGGGCTCGCTGGCAGGCTGGACTGTGGCAGACACAGCGCGAGAGCGATAGCGGACCTTTACTTCGACGCGCTCCTCACGCGTGAGTCCGTTGAGATAAATGAAGTGGGCATCCGTTGCCAGCAGGCCCTCAGAGTACAACTCCTCTTCCGGTCCGACGATCAGGCGATTGCGCATGGGGTCCATGGACACGACGTAGATCTTTTCACCTGTGCTGAGCCCGAGCCCTCTGCGCTGGCCGATGGTGTAGAATGCTAATCCCTGGTGCTCTCCCACCACTCGCCCCTGGGTATCCACAATCTCGCCGGGGGAAAGAGATTCCCTTGCTCGTTCATGCAAGAATCGCGCGTGATCGCCCTCAGGCAAAAAACACAGATCTTGGCTCTCCGGCTTGCGGGCGGACACCAGATGGTGCTGGCGGGCGATCTCCCAGACCTCTTCCTTGAGATATTCACCGATAGGGAAGAGAATACGCCTCAGTTGGGACTGCGTGAGAGCATAGAGAAAGTACGACTGATCCTTGAGTGGATCGCATCCCTTACGCAAGTAATAGATCCCATCTTCATATCCAATGCGTGCGTGGTGACCGGTGGCCAAATATTCACACTCCAGTCGATCCGCCAACTGCAATAGTTTGGGGAAGCGCACGTGGCGATTGCAGCGCGCACACGGACTGGGAGTGCGTCCAGCCACATACTCCGCGATGAAGGGGTCAATGACTTGGCGCTTGAACTCTTCTCCTTCATCGACGAAGTGGTGCTCGATTCCCAACTGCTGGGCGACAACACGGACCTCCAGAGAACAACATTCGTTGTAAGGTTCCTGTCGCCCCTCATAGGACCAGAGGTTGAGGGTCGCCCCAATGACTTCATAGCCCTCTTGCTTAAGCAACAGGGCGGCCACGGAGCTGTCCACTCCGCCGCTCATCGCCACCAACACACGACTCTTAGACACGGCTTCACTCTCCGTTGCAGCAAAACCAGCATCTGACGTTGAAGTTCATTATAGCAGTTGCCGGTCCGCTGCTCATCCCCTGACTCCGCGTGGTTGACAAGCTGAGGTAGATCGGCTTATAGTGGCAGTGACCATGCAGAACCTCTTCACAGTGATGCTCATTTTGATCGGAGCGGCCGTGGCCGTCTTCGTGGCCTTGATCGTCCTTCAGACGGGCACAAACTCCAGCTCCGGCCCACCGGAAACGCCCACTCAGACGCTCATACCCCAAGAGATCGAAGGGTTTGTCATCGAGCGCATGGATCGAGCCGATCCCATCTTTGAGGGTGAGCTTTTCTCCGTGCATGCTTCACTGGTACCCGAGGCAGGTTCACCCTTTGAAGGGAGTGTGGAAAGCCTCGGGATCACCGTCTTCCTTCTGGAGAACTTGAGAGCGGCGAACGAGATCAAGCCCCTGCTTCTCTTGGGAGACGCAAGCCCCCTCACGATCGAGGGCGTGCCCATGCAGGCCTTCGTCAACGAGGACGCGCAATTAGCCGGACTGCTGTGGCAGAATAACCTGCAGATCTATTACGTGCTCGTTTCCGGAGTAGCAGATTCTCAGGATCTCAACATGGATGTCTTGACGGAAGCCGCGCAGTTCGTTGCGCGGGCCATCGTGAAAGGCGAGGAATGACAAAGCCGGTCACCGTAGATCGCAAGGAAGTCGTACGACTCTTCCGCGATATGGGGTTGGTGGGAGCTGGAGGTGCGGGTTTCCCGACATACTTTAAGTATATAAAACCCACGCCCATTCTCATTGTGAACTGCGAAGAGGGCGAGCCCGGCTACGAAGCCGATAAGCTTCTGCTCATCACCTACGCCGATCAGATGAAAGAGATGCTCGACACGCTGAAGATGATCTTCGGCTTTGAGCGCATCGTCATCGGTGCCAAAGAGAAGGACCAACAAACGCTTGATCCCCTGAAGAAATCGCACGGTTTTGAGATCGCTTACACTCCGTCGAAGTACGGCTTCGGTGAGGAACGCTGGCTTACGAAATCTGTCACCGGGCGCGAGGTTCCGGGCAAGCAGTTGCCCTCTGTTGTTGGTGTGACGGTCAACAACGTCGAGACGATCTTCAATATGTACCGAGCGCTCTTTGAAGAGCAACCGGTGGTCGACAAATACTTAAACGTTTACGGTGAAGTCGCCGAGCCACGCGTATACTGTGTCCCTGTAGGCACGTTCAGCATTGACCTTCTGGCTCACTCAGGCATTGACACCCGAAGACACCATCAGCTCATGCTCATCGATGGCGGTCCGTTGATGGGAGACATCGCAGACGTCCGTGTGCACGCCATTCTCAAAAAGACCAACGGGTTACTCGTAGTAGACAAGGCCCTCTATGTAGGTGATCAGGTGGCGTTCAAGCAGCTTCCTGGTGAGGCGTCTCCCACGTGGGAGGACACGCTGCCGCGTGCGATGGAGAAGTTGGGGCTAACACGCTATCTCCATTGGAAGCCGAAGGCCGTGACAGATGTGGGCACAGAAATTTGGCGCGTTCGAATCTATCTCACGCACACGCTCACGCCCATTGTGAAGGCCTCAGTGCCGGCTGTGAAGGTGGGGGACAGAGTCCGCCGCGGACAGCTCGTCGCCAAGCCTCTCGATGGTCCCATCGAGGACATCAAAACTCTCAGTGTAGCTCAACACGCCAGTATCGATGGGGTTGTCAAGGAAATCACAAGCGAGTACATCGTCATCGAGCGGGAAGCCTAGCATCCTGCCACAAAGATCGTTCCTACCTCATTGCTGAAGACCTCCATTTAACGATTTTTTAACGATCTCCCTATATACTATCCTGCAACGCAGCAATGGGAAGAGACACCCATAAAAGGGGGGGGGTAATTGCTATGGCATCCCGGTACGGCAAGATAGTCCTAGCGGTTGTATTAGTCCTTTCGCTGTTGACGTTTCATCAGGTGGTCCGTGCTCCGATTTCCCAAGGGGCAGCGGGCATCACCTATAACCCCGCCACCGATTCGCTCTTTCTCATCAATTCTTCACAAGTCTACGAGTACGACCGGGAAGGAAGACTGATCCGTGAGTTCAATGTCAGCGGCGTGGGCTTTGGCAACGGTATCGCTGCAGATCCAGAGGGGAATCTCTATATCACCGATGAGGGATCGAATAACAACGTAGGAAAGCTGCTGAAGCTGGCTCCTAGAGCAAGTGGAGGCTATGATCTTGTCTTCACAAACGACATCTTGAGCAAGCTGGGAATCGCCCCTGATGATCTCACGTTCGACCCGGAGAGCAGTCATCTCTTCATTTCCTCGTTCGATGGAGGCAACAAGGTCTTTGAGGTGACTTCAGATGGAGAAGAGATCGTGAATTCGTTCGTCGTCGGTGGAGGGACAGGGTTCGGGATTACGCTGGCCACAAGTGGGTCGTCCCGTGGGAATCTCTTCTTGACCACCTATACCAACCGGCCAGAGATCCAGATTCTCGAGATCACACGGGCTGGAACCCCTGTTCGTGCTTACTCGTTCACGGGTGGGCAATGTCCTGCGGATGGGATCGCCTTCGATCCGAGCACCGAAAAATTCTGGGTGGCAGACCTCTGCGGCAATCAAGTGTTGTACGTAGACATCGCCACTGGGGAAGAATTGCCTCTTCCGCCGCGTACTCCTGTAGAGTTTCAGAATATGATCGCGGTCCCGACCGATCCCACGAAGATTGCATACCCCGATTTCTACCGAAACGCGCAACCCATGACCGTGCAACTCAGCGACCCAGAGTGTGTGGTACAGAGCGACACCATCTACTACCCGAAAGACTACCTGGGCAGCTTTCCACTGCCGTCCCTTCGCGGAGGCCCACTTCCGTCCGACATTAAGCGCGGTGTCGCCATGGTAGATGTCTGGGGTTGCTGTCTTGACTGGCCCACCCTGAATCCTAATTGTAGCGGGAGCATGCACGAAGCGTACCTGGAGACCCTGCGAAGAACTAGCTTGCTGGGAGCAGATCATGTCCTCATCTCCAATTACACCTATGTGCAGGATGCGGACTCAGCCACTCCAAAGGTGGATTTAAGTGACGGCTGGTTGCAGATCACCGAGTCCGAGATGGCGTTCCAGGCTGAGGAGGCCCATAAGAGAAATCTAGGCGTGACCCTCCTCATCAATATGGTTCCCGTTGATGAGAAGGGAAAGCCGCTTCCGACATCCCCCGCCCGGGATTGGTGGGCCACCTACCTGGACAGCTACGGTGATTTTATCTTCCAGCAGGCGCAGTGGGCCGAGAAGTATAACATCGATGCGATGATGTTGAACAACTTTGACTACGAGGCGCCATGCCACCAGCCTGACTACTCGGACATCATCGCGAGCAAGCTGCTGACCACGCTGCAGCGGGTAAGGAGCATCTACAGCGGAAAGGTCATCCTGTACGATTGTTTTTCTGGATCCCAAGACCTCAGCAAGTTAAATCAGCTATTCTCTAAGGTTGACCTCATCCTCTTTACTCTGGCTAACCCGTGGGGTCTTGATGACACGGAAAATGCTAACCTCAACACGAACTTGGTCTTGGAGAAGTACAACATCCAACTCAGATCCTACATCCAAAGATATGCCTTGTACTCGAAACCCGTGGTCATCCGGGTATTGTTGCAATCCCACCGGGATTATCTGAAGACCGGGTTCATCGATACGGTAGCCTTTTGTGAACTCAAGGGTAATTGCGCGCAGTTTCTTGCTGTCAAGACAGACTTCTCCGTGCAAGCCATCGCTTACGAAGCCGTTTTCGAAGCGATTAACAAGATCCACAAGCATGGTCTGACTGTCTACGCGTTCGACATCTATTGGTCTTCGTACACTGACGCTATGCTGCCAAAGAGCAACTTCGTCAATATATCTCAGTCTATCAGGAACAAGCCGGCGGAGTCGATCGTGCTCCACTGGTTCAAGAGATAGACGACGGATGAGCTACTAAGCAGTGAAGGGAGGGCCTGCAATGCGCACATGCAAAACATTGAAGCTCTTCGGGTCAGGCGCAGTCTTGCTTCTGTGGGCAGTGGCTGCGGGGAATAGTGGACAAGTTGGGTTAGCGCAGGCTCAGCCGCCGGGGATGGCTTTGATCCCGGCAGGGAGCTTTCAGATGGGGGACAGCTTCAGCGAGGGCAACTCCGACCAGCGGCCCGTGCACACCGTGTTTGTGAGTGCGTTTTACATGGACAAGTACGAGGTGACGAAGTCCTTCTGGGACGAGGTGGCCAACTGGGCAGCAGCCAACGGCTATGACATCGGGCCTGCAGATGGTTTGACAGATCGCTCTGATGGTTTCGGCAAGGTGGAGGACCATCCGGTAACGTACGTCAGCTGGTATGAAGCGGTGAAGTGGGCCAATGCGCGCAGCGAGAAGGAGGGACTGACGCCGGTCTACTACACGGACGCTTCGCAGGCGACAGTCTATCGGATGGGGAGTGTGAATGTTGCCATAGAGGGCGTGAAGTGGAACGCCAATGGGTACCGGCTGCCGACGGAGGCGGAGTGGGAGAAGGCGGCGCGCGGGGGATTGGAGGGTAAGCGCTACCCGTGGGGAGACGAAGAGCTAGTGTGTGAGGCTGGAGCACGCAATGGGGGGCGGTTTGATGATAACTACCGATGTGATGACATTGGCACCGCACCGGTGGGGACGTATTCTCCCAACGGGTACGGGCTCTACGACATGGCGGGGAACGTGTGGGAGTGGGTGTGGGACTGGTTCGACTCGTCATACTATGCGAAATCGCCTGGGCCTGATCCGCGTGGCCCTGCTTCGGGCTCGTACCGCGGAGAACGCGGCGGCAGTTGGTACTCCTACGACGCATACTTCTGCCGCGTCGCCTTCCGCTTCTACGGAGTCTCGCCCGACGGCGGCGGCTTCGACTTGGGCTTTCGCCTTATGAGGACAGCGCCCTGAAGTCCTTGCCGTGGGCAATGGCTACCGACACGGCAGTGCATCTTCAAAGTGAAGATGAAATGTGATTCAAATGAAATACAAGAGTTCACAATTGACTCATAACAGAAAGATGCGCTATCCCAGGGATTGTCCCGTGTTACGAGGTTCTATGGAACGTGGCCTTTCTGTAGTTGCGAATTCACTATATATAGGGGGGGGATGCTAATGCTCACGAGCGCGCAGAGGATCTTGGGAGTCGGAGTG
Organism: Candidatus Fraserbacteria bacterium; assembly: GCA_037442925.1. GTDB lineage: Bacteria > Bipolaricaulota > Bipolaricaulia > RBG-16-55-9 > RBG-16-55-9 > RBG-16-55-9. The sequence continues at coordinate 26,385 of JBBIPG010000005.1, forward strand.
GTTGTAATTTTCCTTGGGGTCTGGCCTGGGGGGAGTACAGGGCAGGTTGGCTTAGTGCAGTCCTCCTTGGTGAATGAGTTCATTCAAAGTCAGCAACCCGTGCTCAGTTTGTCCGTTAGCTCGCCTGCAGCAGATGGTTCACGGCAGGCGACAGGAACACTTAACGACCCGGTTGGTCATCCCATCGCTAATGCGCCCATTGAATTCTTTCTTACGATCATGAGCGGATCGGAAGCTTATTATGGAGAATACACGGTGTCTGCTACCGTCCCTGCCGGTGCGACGCAAGCCATGGTAGGGTTCCGAGTTAACAGGGCATGCGACTGTGCTGGAACCAGCGACTTCACGCTCTATGAAGTCCGATACACCGAAGGTACCGAAAGAACCAATCGCGTTCCCAATGGGAACTTTTCGCAAGGCTTGGTGAATTGGGGCATAGGAATGAGTACGGGTACGGTCCGCCTTGAACCCAGTGATCGGGGTCCTGGCCAGATATTGCATGTGATGGCCACACCCGCGCAAACTGCCATTCTCAATGGCACACCTTTCCCTGTGACTGCTGGAGTAACGTATACAGCTGCCTTTGTCGCACGCGTACTCCCGGTGTCCGTCGGCAGCGGCTACTTTGCAGTATTCTTCCTAGATTCATCTAGAGGAGAAGTACGAAGGGACAAGATCCCGTTGGCACCAGCTCGCCTCTCAGTTGGCAAGACGATCACCGATACGAACGGGGCATTTCAGTTCACCTTGAGCAATCTTCCGCAAGGGCAGTTGCTGTTAGAAGGCAACTATCCGGGGGACGATGCTCGTTACTTGCCTGCATGGGCCAGTATCACACTGGAGCCCAGCAGATGAAAGCAATATCGCGCTAAGATGAAGCTACATTCATGATTGGGATCACGACGGCGGGGGCCGGGCGAACACCGCTCGGCCCCTTTACTCAATTGCCGAGGCTGGAAAGGAATGACAGAGTTGGACTAAAATTGAACTAATGCTTCTCATCTATGTCGACGTGTGTTGCTTAAACAGACCTTTCGACGATCAGACCCAGCAACGCATCCGTCTGGAAGCCGAAGCGGTGTTGCTGATCCTTACTCGATGCCAAAGTCGCAAGTGGCGGATGCTGAGTAGTGAAGCAGTAAATCTCGAAATCTCTCGCATCCCTGATGTTGAAAGAAAGCAACGAGTTCAGTTGTTGCATTCCTTGGTAGCATCCATAGCGAAGGTGACGGCACAAGTCGAGCGTCGCGCTCTGGAGTTGGAAGCACTCGGATTTCAAGCATTGGATGCTTTACATATTGCCTGCGCGGAAGCCGGGGAGGCCGATGTGTTGCTCACGACCGACGATCGATTGTTGCAAACGGCAAGAAAGCATAGTAACTTGTTGAAAGTGCGGGTGGCAAACCCTGTTGCATGGTTTATGGAGGTGATTGAGCATGAAGACTTCGAAGACCAGTCCAGCTCAGATTAGAAGCCGTGGCTTAGAGGCGCTAGCCAAAGCCCTAGGACCGGTGGGCATGGTTCGTTTCCTCCAGGAATTCGATGTCGGCAGTGGGGATTATACCGAAGACCGTCATCGATGGTTGGAGGGTGTCACCGTCCGGAAGGCCATTGAAGGAATTAAGAAGTGGCGAAGGCAAACGAGTAGGTAACTACCCCTCCCAAGCACTAGCACCCACAAGGTACAAATCTCCCTACACGGATTTAACGATTTGATTTTTTTAACGCTCCTCCTGTATACTATTGGGCAAGTCATCCAAGTGGGAGAGACCCACAAAAAGGAGGCAGGCTATGGTGCGTGCTTACATATTCAAACTGCTCGTCTTGGGCGCAGTCTTGCTTCCTTGGGCACTGGTTGCAGGGAATAGTGAGCAGATCGGATCGGCACAACCATCCACGGAGACAAGCGGGCGGTTGGTGTGGTTTGCTCCCAACATGGATGCAGGAGGACCTGACACATGGCCATCCGGTGTCTTGCGGTTTTCCCCGCCTGAAGACGCGCGCAAGCTCTTCGAACCTGGAGCCCCTTGGCCTTCAGGACGAGCAGGGATCCAGGTGTTCAAGTTCTACATTGACGTGCTGGGAGGCCTATACAACTTGCCAGTCTCACAAGCCATCCAAGCGCTCAAAGATGCCAATATCGCTATCGCCGTCGAGGCTGGAGGACTGCGGGATTGGGAGTGCTCCGGTGCCAGAATGGCACAAATCGAGCTAGCCAAAATGGCTCCCATTACGCGAGCCGGCGCCCAGCTGAGTTACTTGCACTTGGATTCCCCGTTCGCTCATACGCTTGCTAGCGACAGTTCTAATCCATGCCAGTACACCATTGAGCAAGCAGCGTCCCAACTGTTGGTCTACATCAAAGCTGTAAAGCAGCAGTATCCCAACGTGAAAATCGGACTGAGCGAACCTGTCCCTCATTACACTGTGGGGGAGTTTCGGACCCAGGGAGGCCTCGTCTATGGGGACTTACTTCAACTGTTAGATACAGTTCAAGCTATACTGAAACAAGGCGGCGAAGCGCTCGACTTCTTTCACGCGGATGGAGCTGCTTATGACTGGGTTGAAGCACTCCCTGGCCGACAAGGCTGGGCTAAACTCAAGGCTCTGCAGGATTTCGTACGGAGCCGGGGTATGCGCTTCGGCATCCTCTACAACTCTGCCCGTGCTGGCCGAACGTCTGATGAGCTCTTTTTCCATGAGACACTGGCGCTGAAGGCAAAATTCGCTCAGATTGCGGGCGACCCGGACGACTTAGTCGTGCAAAGCTGGTCTTGGTACCCGCGCCAGTGGCTGCCCGAAGACCAGCCGTACACATACACGTACTTGCTCAAGAAGTTCTTAACCGCCGAAGTACCGGAGCTCAGTCTTACTGTCGGTCCTCCATCGGTAGGTGACTCACGACAGATTACCGGAACCCTCAAGGATCAGACTGGGCATCCCATTGTGAATGCGCCGATTGAGTTCTTCGTGACGCCGCTTACTGGTCAAGGGCAATTTGCTGAATACACTGAAGCTCTTGCGCCTGGTAACACGGTACCCGCTACTGTTCCAGCAGGTGTGGCACAAGCCATTGTACTGGTCCGAGTCAACCGAGCATGCGCATGCGCTGGGACGAGCGATTTCACCCTCTATGAAGTCCGATATACTGAAGGCAACGAAACAACCAACCGCGTGCCCAATGGGAACTTTTCACAAGGATTAGAAGGTTGGGGCTGGCGAATGAGCACGGGTACGGTCCTCCTTGAACCCAGTGACCGGGGTCCTGGCCAGATGTTGCATGTGATGGCCACACCTACACAAACGGTCATTCTCAATGGCACACCTTTCGCTGTGACGGCTGGTGCAACGTATACGACTAGCTTTGCGGCACGAGTCGCGCCGATATCCATAGGCAGCGGCTACTTTGCAGTGGTCTTCCTGGATTCATCGGGTAACGAAGTGAGACGCCTGTCAATTCCGTTCGATCTTGCCAGTATCTCTATCGGCCAGACAATTACCGATGCCAATGGAGCCTTTCAGTTCACCCTACGCGACCTTCCGGAAGGCCAGTTGCTGCTAGAAGCCAGTTATCCAGGGGACGATGAACGTTACCTACCTGCATGGGCCAGTGTCACGCTGGAGTCCCGTAGATGACAGCGACAACGCACTGAGACGGAGCCGTATTCAGGGCTGGAATCGCGAAGGCAGGGGCCGGGCGAACTCCGCACTCAGCCCACTGTGATCTTTTTGATGTCCCTACATGACCAGGCTAAAATGAACTGACTAGAGGAGTGAGTGTACGATGCGGGAGCGAATATACGCGTATCTCGTTGACTTCATCGTCGAACCCGATGATGGCCAATACTATGCACATTGCCCTGGACTCGGAGGAGTTCATGAGAGCGGGGAAACTGTGGAAGAGGCCTTGGCCAATGCGTATGACTCCTTTCTGTCGATATTGGAAGTCCGCTTGGAACGAGGAGATGTGCTCCCTGAAGGCCCCCACTTGATTGCTCTGCGCACTCCCCCGGAGTTGCCTCTCGAAGACATAAGACCAAAGCTCAAGGAACGCAAAGGACGCCGTCAGGTTAAGACCCTCTTGGTACCAGCTCCCGCTTGACTGTACGGCGAGATCTAGAGTGTGGCCGAAACACATCTGGGATCAACTCAAAAATCTCACTGCGCAGGATCTGATTAATGCGCTTGACAGGAGAGAATCCGGTTGGACCCGGGTGCGTACTAAAGGGAGTCGCTACATCTATCGCAACCCCAATCGGCCACCGGACAAGCAGGATGTCTCCATCCATTTTCACCCTAGGAAAACCTTCGGACCCAAACAGCTCAGAGGCCTACTCGATACTATTGGCTGGAAGGAAGCCGATCTCCGTCGACTCAAGCTCATTCGGTAGCATCTGGCCCCTTGACTTTCCCAGTGAAATCCTCTTTGAAATCCGCAAGCTCCACTAGCTATAATCCTCCGTACACTCGAACCCCAAATCATAAAGGGAGGAACATCGGTGTCCGCCGACGGAGGAGTCGTACTGCAACGGAAGCCGGACTGGCTGAAGATTCGTCCTCCTTCGGGCGAGAAATACAAGCATATCCATCAGACCCTGCGCTCTCACAGCCTTCACACCGTCTGTGAAGAGGCCCGATGTCCCAACGTGCATGAGTGCTGGGGCGGCGGCACGGCTACGCTCATGCTCATGGGCGATGTGTGTACGAGAGGCTGCCGCTTCTGTGCTGTCACCTCTGGGCATCCCAACGGCTGGCTCGATCCCTTAGAGCCCTGGAAGGTCGCCAAAGTGCTGGGAGAATGGGGTCTCGACTACGTCGTGCTCACTTCCGTAGCGCGAGATGATCTGCCCGATGGAGGCTCAGGGCACTTCGCCCAAACTGTGAAAGCCATCAAGGAGCAACATCCCAAGATGCTCGTGGAAGTGCTCATCCCTGATTTTCAAGGAAATGTGGAATCTCTCAAAAAAGTGGTAGATGCCAAACCGGATGTGATCGATCACAACATCGAGACCGTAGAGAGGCTGACACCTAAAGTGCGTGACCGACGGGCGAAATATCATCAATCCCTGAAAGTCTTAGAAAACGTCAAGCAGCTCGATCCCACGCGCTACACGAAGTCCTCCATCATGGTTGGGTTGGGCGAGACCGAAGAAGAAGTGATTCAGACGATGAAAGATCTGCGCACCGTGGGAGCGGATATTCTCACCGTGGGACAATACCTGCGACCAACCCAAAGGCATATCGAAGTGAACGAATACGTTCATCCCGAGCAGTTTGAGCGCTATAAGAAGCTAGGCGAAGAGATGGGATTTCTCTATGTGGCATCGGGTCCGCTGGTGAGGAGCTCCTATCGGGCGGGAGAGTTTTTTGTCGCTAGCTTACTGAGAAAGAGAGAAGGAGGACGAGTGAATGGCCAAGAGCACCGAGTTTAAGTCTAAAGAGAGAATCAAGACAGACCGCAAGGGTGGACGGAGCTGGACGTTGGGTGCCATGATTCGAGTGTTGGACGATGATGGCCATCTGCTCGATGAAGACTACGAGTCTGGGCTTTCGATCGAAGCTCTAAAGAAGATCTACCGCTGGATGGTCGTGGCACGGGTCTTCGACGAACGGGCATTGGCCTTGCAACGCCAGGGCCGCTTGGGGACTATCGCGCCTCTCTCTGGCCAGGAAGCGGCTCAAGTGGGAAGTGCGTGGGCGCTGCAACCCGCTGATTGGATGTTCCCCTCGTATCGAGAGCACGCGGTCCAAGCTGTACGGGGTCAGCGATGGGTGGATATCTTGGCTTACTGGGGTGGCAACGAAGAGGGGAATCGCATCCCAGAGGGAATCAATAATTTCACGATCTCCATCCCCATTGCGACGCAGTGCCTGCACGCTGTGGGTGCGGCGTGGGCGGCCAAGCTCAAGGGCGATCGCATTGCCACGATGGTCTACTTCGGTGACGGCGGGACCTCGGAGGGAGATTTTCACGAAGCGATGAACTTCGCTGGTGTTTTCCAGTGCCCCGTAGTCTTCTTCTGCCAGAACAATCAATACGCCATCTCGCTGCCGCGCGAGAAGCAGACGGCCTCGGAGACCATTGCGCAAAAGGCGATTGCCTACGGCTTCTCAGGTGTTCAAGTCGACGGCAATGATGTGCTTGCTGTCTATCAAGTCACCAAGCAGGCACTGGAAAAGGCTCGTGCCGGCGGTGGGCCCACCTTGATTGAAGCCATCACCTATCGACTGCAGCATCACACAACAGCTGACGATTGGACGCGCTACCGCTCCAAGGAAGAGGTCGAGGAATGGAAACGCAAGGACCCCATCACACGCTTCCGCAAGTACTTGGAAAGGGAAGGCTTCTGGGGCCCGAAAGACGAAGAGAAAATCTGGGAGGAGGCCAAGGCTGAAATTGCCAAAGTCGTCGAAGAATACGAGAAGATGCCGGAGCGCGACGTGGAAGAGATCTTCAAGTACACCTATGCCGAGATGCCCTGGAATCTCAAAGAACAGCTGGAAGATCTCCGTGCGTATCTGAAAGAGCGCGGCGAAGGAAAAGAGGAGTGACTCGTGGCACAGCTGACGCTCGTCCAGGCAATCAACGACGCGCTCAAGACAGAGATGCGCTTGGACGATCGGGTGTTGGTCATGGGCGAAGATGTGAGCGTGGATGGCGGGGTCTTTCGCGCCACCGAAGGCCTTCTACAAGAATTCGGTCCGGAGCGCACGCTCGATACCCCGCTTGCGGAATCGGGGATCGTGGGGACGGCCATTGGGATGGCTCTCTATGGATTGCGCCCTGTAGCCGAGATCCAGTTTGACGGGTTCATGCCACCGGCTTTTGATCACATTGTCTCGCACGCGGCACGCATTCGTTGGCGTTCGCGAGGGCGGTATCACGTGCCTCTCGTCGTTCGCGCTCCCTACGGCGGAGGAATCCACGCGCCGGAGCATCACTCGGAAAGTCCAGAAGCATACTACGCGCACACGCCCGGCCTCAAAGTGGTGATTCCATCCAGCGCCTACGATGCAAAGGGGCTGCTCATCGCAGCCATCCGTGATCCAGATCCCGTCATCTTTCTAGAACCAAAGAAGATCTATCGCGCATTTCGCGAAGACGTGCCAGAGGGGGACTACACGGTCCCTTTGGGCAAAGCGAGGGTCGTTAAAGAAGGAGCAGACCTCACCATCGTCTCCTGGGGCTACATGGCACACGTCTCACTCCAAGCGGCGGAAGAGGCACAGGACGAGGGTATTCAAGCAGAAGTGATTGATCTACGCACTCTTGTCCCCTTGGACATCGAGACGGTGATTCGTTCTGTCGAGAAGACGGGACGATGTGTGATCGCGCAAGAATCGCCTCCCACCTGCAGCTTCGGCGCTGAGCTTATGGCCCTTATCAACGACAAAGCGTTTTTGTATTTGCAGGCTCCTCCTGTGCGAGTGAGCGCGTTCGACACGGCCATCCCGCTCTATCGATTAGAGGACCCTTATGTACCGGACGCGGGCAAAGTGCTCCGCGGAATCCAGAGAGTCATGCAATTCTAAATCGCAATCATGGGTGATGTTTCAACATGCCTCAACTGAATTTGGTGCAAGCTGTCAACGACGCGCTCAAAACAGAGATGCGCTTGGACGAGCGAGTGGTGGTCATGGGAGAAGACGTGGGGGTGGATGGCGGGGTCTTTCGCGCCACCGAAGGCATCTTGCAGGAGTTTGGCCCTCACCGTGCGATGGATACGCCTCTTGCGGAATCGGGCATCGTAGGGACGGCCATAGGGATGGCCGTCTATGGGCTGCGGCCCGTGGTGGAGATCCAGTTCGATGGCTTCATGCCTCCGGCGTTCGATCAGATCGTCTCGCATGCCGCGCGCATTCGCTGGCGTTCGCGGGGTCGCTTCCATGTGCCGCTGGTCATCCGTGCTCCTTACGGCGGCGGGATTCGCGCTCTCGAACATCACTCGGAAAGTCCAGAGGCGTACTATGCACATACACCCGGCTTGAAAGTGGTCACGCCTTCGAGCCCTTACGAAGCTAAGGGCCTCTTAATTGCCTCCATCCGTGATCCTGACCCCGTAATTTTTCTAGAGCCCAAGCGCCTCTATCGCGCGTTTCGTGAAGACGTTCCGGAGGGAGACTACATGATCCCACTAGGCAAGGCTCGTGTGGCCAGCCAGGGGAAAGATATCACAGTCATCTCGTGGGGCTCGATGACCCGAACGACTCTACAAGCTGCGGAAGAAAGCAACGAGAAAGAGGGTATCTCTGCGGAAGTCATTGATCTTAGGACGCTTGTGCCCTTGGACTTTGAGACGATAAGCCAGTCGGTACAGAAAACAGGTCGTGCGGTCGTCGTCCAGGAAGCTCCGCGCACGTGTGGCTTTGCTTCCGAGATCATGGCGCTCATCGTGGAACGCCTCCTGCTTTACCTGGAAGCGCCTGTAATACGTGTCACTGGCCATGATGTCACCATTCCCTACATGCGCATGGAAGAATATCATCTACCGGATGTGGGACGCGTAGCACGCGCAATACATCAGGCGGTGGACTTCTAATGGTCGTCGGCGAGATTGCCACGGGGACCCAAGTGCTGGTGATCGGAGCAGGTCCCGGCGGCTATGTGGCTGCCATTCGTGCAGCTCAGCTGGGCAAGGATGTGACACTCGTCGAAAAAGATGAACTGGGTGGCGTGTGTTTGAACATCGGCTGCATTCCCTCTAAAGCCTTGATCTACGCATCGTATCTATACGAAAAGATTCAGCACGTAGACGAGATGGGGATCTCCGTCAAGGACGTGCATGTCGAGCTAGATAAGATGCAGCTCTGGAAGGAAAGCGTCGTCAAGAGACTCACGGGAGGCGTCAAGCAGCTTTGCGAGGGCAACGGCGTGAATATCATCAAGGGCAAGGCCAGTTTTGTATCGGCGAAAAAGTGTCTAGTAGAGAGCGAGCATGGCACCCAAGCCATTGAGTTCAAAGACTGCATTATTGCCACGGGTGCTGTCCCGATGACGATTCCAGGCTTTGAGGTAGATGGAGAGAGAGTCATCGACTCAAAAGGGGCACTGGCGCTCAAAGAACTGCCCGAATCACTGGTGGTGATCGGCGGCGGTTACATTGGGCTTGAGTTGGGCATGGTGTATGCCAAGCTTGGGAGCAAAGTTACAGTCGTCGAGATGTTGGATCGCTTGCTGCCGGGGACAGAGCCGGAGTTGGTCCGTCCGGTTGCACGCAAAGCCCGTCTGCTCGGAATGGAGACCTATCTGAGTACGCAAGCCAAAGAGCTGAAGCACGGAAAAGACGGCGCGCAGCTTGTCATCACTACACCTGAGGGAGATAAGAAACTCGTGGCCGAGAAAGTGCTCGTCAGCGTCGGGCGCAAACCGAACACGCCGCCGGAGTTGGGACTGGACAAGCTGGGCATAAAGCCCGACTCTAAGGGCTTCTTGCAAGTAGATGCTCAGATGAGAACGAGCAACCCGCACGTCTATGCGATTGGCGACGTAGCAGGGCAGCCACTTTTGGCTCATAAAGCTTCGCATGAGGGTCTGGTTGCAGCGGAAGTAATTTGTGGATTGCCCAGTGCGGCGGATTGGCAGACCGTGCCTGCCGTGATCTTCACTGACCCGGAGATTGCCTATGCAGGCATGACAGAAGAAGAAGCGCAGAAAGCGGGTTTCAAGCCATTGGCTGGAAGATTCCCATTTGCGGCGCTGGGGCGAGCGATCAGCATGAACGAAACGGAAGGGTTCATAAAAATCATCGCAGATGAAGCGACGAACGTGGTGTTAGGCGTGCAGATCGTTGGCCCCGAAGCGAGCAATCTCATCAGTGAAGCAGCCCTGGCTATTGAGATGGGGGCACGTCTCGAAGACCTCGCGATGACAATTCATCCTCACCCCACGTTGCCTGAAGGTCTGATGGAAGCGGCCGAAGCCGCGATGGCCAAGGCGATTCATATTCTCAATCCGAAGAAGAAGGAACCGGTAAGGGCGTAAGCATCATATCTCCATCTGCTTGGCGATGATCTCGTACATGATCTCTGTCGTGCCTCCACCGATCTTCCAGAGGCGAATGTCCCGGTAGAAACGAGCAATGTCGTATTCTTCAATGTAACCGTAGCCCCCGTGAATCTGAAGACACTCATCGGCTACTTCATTGGCTACGTCAGCGCAGAAGGCCTTGCACATGGCGATGGCCATCGTCCAGTCTTGACCCCGATCATACAGCTGCGCGGCATAGTACGTGAGCTGACGCGCGGCCTCAAGCTTGGTCTGCAAGCGGGCGAGCTTGTGCCGGATCACTTGATATTCCGAGAGTTTGTGGCAGAAGGCTTCACGATCTTGGGCGTACTGGACGGCATCTTCGAGCGCCTGCTGAGCAGAAGATGTCATCGCAACACAGGCCACAAAACGCTCGTTCTGCAAGCTCTCCATCATGTAATAAAAGCCCTGATTCTCTTCGCCGATCAGATTCTCCGCTGGCACGGGCGTATTCTGAAATGTCAGCTCGCCCGTGTCAGAGGCGTGCATGCCCAGCTTCTTCTTCATGGGTTCGATGATGAATCCAGGCGAGCCCCGCTCGACGATGAACATGCTGATGCCCTTCTTGCCCTTCGCCGGATCCGTCTTGGCGGAGACGAAGAATAGATCTGCGTTCAGAGCGTTCGTGATGAAGGTCTTGCTGCCGTTCAGAATGTATTTGTTCCCTTGGCGCTTTGCCGTGGTCTTCATATTGGCAAGATCCGAGCCACCGCCAGGTTCGGTGAGCACAATCGCCCCGATCTTTTTGCCCTGGATCATCGCAGGCAGGTACTTGCGCCTGAGCTGCTCGTTGCCGTGCTTGGCTAGATAGGGGGAAGACATATCTGTATGAGCGAGCACGCTCATGGTGAGTCCCCGCGAGCGGCAGCGCCCCAACTCCTCACAGAACACCACGGTCGTCCAGATGTCGGCCCCCGCGCCGCCGTATTCCGTCGGGTAGCGAATTCCTAGCACTCCCAACTCTCCCAATTGCTCATAAATCTCTTTGGGGAAGCGACCGGCGGCCTCCCATTCATCCACGTGAGGATTGAGTTCTTCATCGACGAATTTTCGTACTGTGCGGCGGAAGATGCGATGCTCTTCAGAGAAGAACGGAGATTCCATGTGAGTTTGGGCCTCCCATTCGTGGCTCTTATAGAATAGATCTTAGCGTAGCGCGCGGTGCGCTTCAAATGATTCGGATCAAGCGAGTGGCAGCAGCACGAAGATCGTCACGCTCCAGAGTGCGTGAGAGATAATGACGGGAACGAGGCTGCGTTCCACAAGATAGATCCAACCCCAGATTAGCCCAGCGGTAAACGCGGCCAGCAGCAGAGAGGTATTGAGCGTCCAGATGTGAACCAAAGCGTAGCCAACAGCAGCCAGTAGAAGTCCGCTCATGGGGCCAATGCGCTGGACGAGGACGCGCTGCAGTAGCCCTCGCCAATAGATCTCTTCCGCTGGCCCGGTGACTAAAAGCAAGAGGGGAGCAATCAGCCACGGCGATAGAACTTCGCGCCGAGCGTACAAGGAGCCGATCTCGCTGGGTGCTGCGGCATACAGGCTGGTCAAGATCCATTTGCCCAGCCAGAAGATCCCGTACAAGATGACTGCCGAAGCGATTCCCAAACTGATATGGCGCTTCTTGATGTGCAGCAGTTGCTCACGAACGGCTCCCATCATCCAGAGCGAGATGATCCCCAAGATCGCAGCAGAAACCGCGATCTTGACCCAGAAATTCCCTGTATCTACAGCGAACGTTCCATACCAGAGGACAAACGCCAGCGGCAAGCTCACAGCTACGGCCACCAGTTCGGCTCTTTCTTTGTTCATTGCCCCAGCGGGACGAAATGTCCCAGAAGTAAGGAGAGGATGAGCAGAAACCCGAAGCGGGTAGAGAGCTGCGCTGTTCGGGGATCTGCGTCAGGCGGGATCTCTGGAGCGCTTTGAAATGCTCGAATCAAGTTCCACGCCATGGGAAGAGAGACAAAGACGATCAGGCTCCAGATGGGCACCACGTTCAAGATGATGGCGACGGCCGTTAGGGCATAGATCAAGCCGATCAGCAACGTATAAAGCCGTAGTGTTCCCTTTCGCCCCAGAAGCGTACCGAGAGTCCTTCCGGTCTGTCGATCGTAGTCGATGTCTTTGAGGTTATTGGCAAGAAGCACAAGGGCCACCCAAAGTCCGATGGGGATCGAGATCCAGATCACGGAATCGGCGCCAGCCCACTTGCCCGTTTGGACATAGTAGGCTCCCAACATCATGAGGGGTCCCCACATCAAGAAGACAGAGATTTCGCCCAGAGCAAGATGCTTATATTTGATCGGCCCGGCGGTGTAGAAGAAGCTCGCCAAGCCTCCCAGAAGAGCGATGAGCGCGATCGGCCAATCTCTTAACCAGACAAGATACAGCCCGATCAATGCTGCTAGCCCATACAAGATGAATACAATGAACAGCGCCTGGGCAGGACTAAATGCCCCTGTCAAAAGCGGATGAGGGCGATAGCGTGCCGTGGGTGCATCCGGGCGATCGACACCGTGGCGCACGTCAAAGTAATCATTGATCAAGTTTGTGGCCGCATGAACCAGGATCATGCCTACGAGCACCAGAAGATAGAGTCCCCCGTGGAAGATCGGCAGTGCCATCAAGCTGGCGACAGTCACCGAAACAGTCGTCATGGTAAACGACCACGGACGAACCGCCAACAGAGCGGTGCGCACATCCAGCCTTGTGTGAGTTCGTCCTTGTGGATTCATAGATGTCCGGCTTGTCTATTTATATGTCATGGATGCCTTGGGCGTCAATTGCGTTGGAGGCGTTTTGCACGTCCTTGGAGCGGCTGAGTACAATGAGGCTTACGGAAATCTATGGCGAAAAGAACGAATCGTAGACGATCAGCAGTGCGTCCACAACAGGTGAGGCGTTGGCTCAAGCGGTTGGCCATTCTGCTCGTCGTGGCAGCCATCGGATATGGGCTCCTTTCGCTTTTGGGAGCTTGGGTAAATAGACCCGGCTATGCTGTGCCGGATCAGGGCCGGGGACACAAAGAAGATACCAATTGTACGTATCGACCCAATAGCTCACCCCCCACATCCGGGTGCCACTCTCGCGGCCAAGCCGCCTATGGAGTTCATGAAGAGCCCATCCCAGGTGAGCTCCAAGTGCATAATCTGGAGCATGGAGCTGTGATCATCCAGTACCGTCCTTCGGGCATCATTGGTGTAGGCGATGCGTTGGCGGAGGATCTGAGGAGCCTAGTGAATCACATGAGAGGCCAAGATCAGCGGTACTGCCGCTTGATCGTGGCACCGTATCCCATCCCATTCGCGCAGCCCAACCGTCCTGCGGAGGAGAGCGCTCAAAAGGTGATCGCGCTCACCGCCTGGGGTCGGATCGATCTGCTTGAGGAATACGATGAGGCACGCATCCGGAAATTCATTGATGCCTTCATCAATCGCGGTCCGGAGTCAGGGCAATTATCGGCAGCGGAGTGCCAATGAGACAACTCATCGCAGCAGGAGCAGCTTATCTCCAATCGGACCTGGACGAGGTTGAGCGCAAACTCCGAGAGCTGCTTCACTCGGAGATCCCCACGGTGACGGATCTGGGACGATACCTTCTGGGCACCGGTGGTAAACGCTTTCGACCCGCGCTCACACTACTTTTCTACAAGCTCCTGGGCAGTCGCGGCGCGTATCCAGCTGTGATCGAGTTGGCAGCGGTAATGGAGATGATCCACCTGGCAACGCTGGCCCATGATGATGTGATCGATCAATCCCCGTCGCGTCGGAATAGCCCGGCTCTCTGGAAGCGTGTGAACAATCAATCGGCTGTGCTGGAAGGGGATTTCATCTTCTCCCGCGCCTTTCGGCTGCTCAACCCACATCCCTTTGAAGTAAGATCGCTCGTCATTGAAGCTGTGGAGCACGTGCTCGAGGGAGAACTGCTGCAAGAGAGCTTGCGCTGGCAGCTACCCAGCATGACGGAATACCATCGCGTGATCGAGCGCAAGACGGCTGCGCTGATCAGCGCCTCCTGCACCATCGGAGCCATGGTGGGAAATCCCGATCTTGCCCAGGCACAACGGGAGTCGATTCAGAGAGCGGGGCTGCTTTTGGGCAGAGCCTATCAGATGGTCGATGATCTTTTGGATGTCTTTGGAGATGAAGCATTGGGCAAGCCCACCTGGACGGATCCGAAGGGAGGCTGGTTCACGTGGCCTCATATTCGCCTGGTCGAACAGTCCCAAGATCCTCGCATTCTCGAAGTTCTTCAGCAGAGGGAACTTACAGATTCGGACAGGCGTTTTCTTCTGGAGCAGATGGCACACCATGAGATTCGCGAGCAGTTCATGGCCCAAGCGCAGCGCGTGATCGAACAAGCCAAAGAGCTCCTCCGTTGGATTGCCAATTCCGATCTTAAGGAGCTGTTACTCGACAGCTTCGATTTCGTCGTGGCACGCCAGAGCTAGGAGCGAAAGAGGGGGTTCACATGGAGATCCTCAAGGTAGCCGCCACGTCCGACGTCAACTCCGTCGCCCGCGCGATCATGGGCGCGTTGGGCAAAGCCCAGCTGGTGGAGGCGCATGCGATCGGGGCCGGAGCCGTCAATCAAGCCGTGAAGGCTGTGGCCATTGCCCGGCGTAACTTCGCGCGCCGCGGCCAAGAACTCGTCATGACCCCGGGCTTCATCGAAGTCGAGGTCGATGGCCAAGAGCGGACAGGCGTCCGCCTGATCATCGAGTGCCGGCCAGCATGAATCCTGCCGTACGGGAGATCGCAGAGCAGGCGGGTGCTGAGCTCGGTCTACCTGCTCAGGACGTCTTCCCGCTGATCACTCACCCGCCCGATGAGACTCTCGGCGACTATGCTCTGCCCTGCTTTGCCTTGGCACAGAGGCTGAAGCGTTCTCCGGTAGAGATTGCTAAGGAATTGGCGAACGCGCTTCGCGGGTCGCACATCGCGCGTGCGCAAGCGGCAGGCCCTTATGTGAATATCACCGTCAACCGCGCGGAGCTGCTGCGACACATTCTCGGTACCGTTCTCACGCAAGGTGAGAACTATGGGCGAGGATCCGAGGGAAGAGGCAAGACCATTGTGATTGATTACTCTTCCCCCAACATCGCCCGCCCGTTCAGTATTGCACATCTGCGCTCCACGGCTCTGGGGAACTCGCTGAGAAGAATCTATGAGCATCTGGGCTATCGGGTGGTGGGCGTGAATCATCTGGGTGATTGGGGGGTACAGTTTGGCACGTTGATTGCGGCGTACAAGCGCTGGGGCTCCAAAGAGAAAGTCCAGAGGGATTCGATCTATGAGCTCTTTCGGTTGTACGTGCGTTTCAATGAGGAATCCGAGCGTGACCCCGCGTTACGGGAAGAAGCGCGCGCTTGGTTCAAGCGCCTCGAAGAGGGCAATCCAGAGGCATCGCAGCTCTGGCAATGGTTCGTGGAGGAGAGCCTGCGGGCCTTTCAGCACTATTATGATATTCTAGGAGTTGAGTTCACAGAGATCCGTGGCGAGAGCGCCTATCGCCATGAGACCGCTTCTCTCATCGATGAACTCCTGAAGCGAGGCATTGCGAAGGAGAGCGAAGGAGCCATCGTCATTCCCCTGGTGGAAGATCATCAGGAATTGCCGCCTCTCATGCTGCGTAAGAACGATGGAGCCACCGTCTATGCCACGCGGGATCTGTGCGCTGCGATCTACCATCGGGAGAGATACGGCTTCACCAAAAAGCTGTACGTAGTGGGGGCAGAGCAGTCGCTTCACTTTCAGCAGCTCATCAAAGCCTTAGAGCGTATGGGTTATCCGTGGGCGCGTGGCTTGGTGCATGTGCCTTTCGGTATGGTGCTCTTCGATGATGAGAAGATGGCCACGCGTCGAGGCAATGTGGTCTTTCTGGAGGAAGTGATCAAAAGAGCCACAGAACTCAGCCGTTCCATCATTGAGAACATCAAAAAGACCTCAGAGCTAACGGAAGCAGAGAAAGAGCAGGTAGCGCAGGACGTCGGCATCAGCGCTGTCATCTATGCCGATCTCAGCCGCTCCCGCACGCACAACATCAACTTCCGCTGGGAGGAAGTGCTTAACTTCCATGGTCAGAGCGGACCCTATATTCAATACACACACGCGCGACTGGCAGGCGTGCTACGTAAGTATGGAAAGAACATTCCGACGGAACCTGAGTATTCTTTGCTCACTCAGCCTCAAGAGATTGCCCTGGCGAGACGGCTGGAGCATTTCCCCACGAAAGTTCAGCAAGCTGCAGAGGAATACGAGCCCTTTGTGATTGCCAGCTACTTGGCGGATCTGGCGGTCTGCGCCAATCAGTTCTATGACACCTGCCGAGTGCTGGGAGAAGAGTTGTCGCTGGAAGAAGCTCGTATTGCACTCGTCTATGCGACGAAGATCACGCTGAAGAAGGGGTTGGAGCTTCTGGGCATGAAGGCCCCGGAGCGCATGTGATGGGCTGGCTGGATCGCTTAAAGCGTGGCCTCAAGAAGACGCACGATCGCCTCGTCGATCAGATTCGCGCTGTCATAACCGGGCACCGCCGCATTGACGAAGAATTGCTTCAAGAACTCGAAGAGATTCTGATCAGCGCGGATCTGGGTGTGGAGACGACACTGGAAATCATCGAGCAACTCAAGCTACGCCATCGCGAGGCGAAGGCCGACGAGACGGAGCAGATCTACCCGTGGCTAAGAGAAGCTCTATCGCAATGCTTGGTACCCATGGAAGCCCCATTGAAGTTGCGTTCAGATGGACAGCCCACAGTCATTCTCGTGCTCGGAGTCAATGGCTCCGGCAAGACGACGAGCATTGCCAAGCTGGCGCAGCATCTTCGTGAAGAAGGCCAAGACAAGATTGTGATTGCCGCTGGAGACACGTTTCGTGCGGCGGCCATAGAGCAGTTGGAGGTCTGGTCCCAACGCGTGGGGGCAAGACTCATCCGACATCAAGCAGGCGCCGATCCGGGAGCCGTCGCGTTCGATGCTACAGACTATGCTCTCAAGAACGGCCAGCATGTGTTGCTCATTGATACAGCCGGGCGCCTCCAGACCAAGCACAACTTGATGGAAGAGCTCAAGAAGATCCAGCGCGTTGTCGAGAAGCGGTTGGGACGCGAGATCGATGAGAGATTATTGGTGCTGGATGCAACGATTGGTCAGAATGCGATCTCCCAAGCGCGACTCTTTAACGAGGCCGTACCGCTTACGGGATTGATAGTTACGAAGCTCGATGGCACAGCCAAGGGTGGAGTCATCGTGCCCATTGCCAAAGAGCTGAAGATTCCCATCAAGTTCATTGGCGTAGGTGAGACGGCGGAAGATCTTAAAGAGTTTAAGAGCCGCGAGTTTGTGGAGGCGTTGTTGGCTTAACCCAAGATGCTGTAGCAACGCTAGCGACGATTTCTCATTACGAGTATCCGTTTCCAGATTTCCTTGGCCAGTTCACATTTTGAAGCTGGTGGCAGTTTTTCGCTTTTGCCATCCTTGTATACGAGTGTGACCATGTTTGTATCGCTCTCCGGGCCGATCTCCTCATGAGAAACGTCGTTGGCCACAACCAGATCCAGATGCTTCTCGGTGAGTTTCGTTCGAGCTTTTTTCAGGAGGTCGTGAGTCTCCGCGGCAAATCCCACGAGCAAGGGCCTCTTGCGCCTGCCCTTGAGCTTCGCTCCCAACTCTTTGAGGATGTCCGGAGTTCTTTCGAGCAAGAGCGTCATTTCAGAGTGAGTCTGCTTGCTCTCTTTCTGCTGGGTGGGATGCTTGGGACGCCAGTCGGCTACGGCTGCTGCCATGAGCACAACATCATAGGAAGCAGCTCGCTTCAATACGGCATCATACATCTCTTTTGCGCTTTCAACGCGTATGATCTCGATGCCCGAAGGCAGTGGAAGCTGAGTGGGACCGCTGATGAGACAGACGTTCTCAGCACCCATGTCCCGAGCCGCTTCGGCCAGCGCATACCCCATCTTGCCGGAAGAACGATTGGTGATGCAGCGCATGGGATCGATTCGCTCTCGCGTGGGACCGGCTGTCACAAGAACCTTCCTGCCCTTAAGAAGTGAACGGGTCGTCAAGATCTCTTCGATGGCGCTGATGATCTTCTCTTCCGAAGGGAAGCGTCCAATGCCTCTACGTCCGCTGGAGAGATGCCCCACTTCGGGCTCAAGAAAGCGATAACCCCAAGCTTCCAATGCGCGCTTGTTCTGTTGAAAGATCGGATTCTCATACATCTGGGATTCCATGGCGGGCACGAAGAGGACGGGCGCTCGTGTTGCAGCAATTGTTGTCGTGAGATAGTCGTCCGCTATCCCGTTGGCGACCTTTCCGATGATGTCATAGGTGGCAGGGATCACGGCGAACAGAGCTGCTTGATATGCCAACTCCACATGGGCCAGCGGCTCATCCCGAAAGAGATCTGTCAAGACGCGATGACGAGAGAGCGACTCCAGCGTGAGAGGAGTTATAAATTCACAGGCCGCCCGAGTCATAATGACATGCACATCCGTTCCGCCCTGCTGGAGTTGGCTCACTACTCCCGCTGCCTTGTAAGCGGCGATGCCTCCACAGATCCCCACAACGATCGTTTTGCTTGAAAGGATGCTCATGTGCTTGCAACAAGCAAACGAGCTAGAATCGCAGCTCTACTCCGAACGTGGGCTGGCTGAAGCCTTCGGGAGTCAGAAGCGTAGAGAAGGAGAGTAGTCCGGCAAGCGAGGCTTCCAGTTTGAATTCGGGTAGTCCCGCGCCAAAGGTGGCCTGTCCGGTGACGTTGAGCGCTCCTAGCTGTGCCGTGATCATCAGGATTTCCTTCTCCAGCCCTTCCCCTTTGGTGAAGGTCGTGGTACTGCTGATGTAGTTGGAACCCAGCCGGAACTTGACCTCAAATTGCCCCTCAGTGATGCTGAAATCCGCTGGATCGAACTCCGCTTGGCTGGTAATCGTACCGTTGCTGATTTTCACTGTGATCTGATTGATGTCCAACCCGCCGGAAGCCGGGGTGTCGGTGGCACCTTGAAGCACGGTAGCGACGTTTACATCGGCCAGTTCTCCGTTGATGTTAAAGACCAGTGTGATCTCATCCTGGGTCGTGGGCAAAGGGACATCCGAAGCCATGAGGTTCTGAGCCAGATACTGCATCAGGTTCGTCATGAAATCGACCTTGGCGGCAAGTGAAGCCACGTCTCCCACGCGCAGGATCAGCTCCTCTTTCTGACTGGCTGCCTCCAGAAGCTCGGGCGGGTAGGGTCTGCCTTGGGAATCGAGGAGCAACTTCACCAGCGTGCCTTTCCAGTCGAGATGGCGTGCCAGCACCTCTACACCATCGCTGATCTTGAGGATGAACTCTTGATCGTGTGTGAGGCCCTCACTGTACTGCGCTCGCTCTTCGAAGCGCACGAGGTTCGACAGGGTGTGAGAGAAGTGGAAGAGTGACGGCTCGACTGTTACGGCCGTTGACGGCTGTGTTACGGCAAGACAGCGCAGTTCCGCTCCCAAGTCCTGAGAAGGGAGCAGCAGGGAGTCAAACAAGCGTGGAGCGGGATGATCTCGATAGAGTTGACCGACAGAGACTTTAGGGGCCGTGCAGAGGATCTGGGGCTCTGGTGGGGAGGCAGACGCATCAAGGGCACTGAAAATCAAAAAGATCCCCGCGATGAGCAAAAGTCCACTTGATCTTATCCGGTTGGCTGCCTCCTGCTTGGCTGCATCCATCTCCTTCACCTGCCCGACGCATGAAGTGTAGCACTTCCCGCCAGAGGATGTCAAGGTAGCACGTTACATTCATGCGATGATTGACTTTCTCAAGGGGTCATTCTACACTGGACGGGAAGGATTTGGACACGAGGAAACCAGATGTCGTGGAGTCTGAAGTATAAATTCATCGTAACGCTCGCGGCCTTCACGGTCGTACTTTCCGTCTCGTTCGGACTCATTGCGATCCAGAGGCTCAATTCAGATCTGGAAGACCAAATACTCAAGCAAGGGGAGTATATCGCCAACGATCTGAAGGCCAAATCGTTTGGTGCCAACAGCGAGAGCTTCCTCGCTCAAATTGCCCAAGGGTATTGGATCCTCTGGGCCGGAGGCGGAAACGTCTTCTACGTTCAGGTCGTTAAGTATGGCCAACCTTATACTGGTGTTTTGGGGAGAACCGAAAGAATCAAGGAGCTAAAGCTACTAGATGAAGTTCTCACACCTCCCGTCTCAGAGTCTCGCAGCCATCGTGTGACTTCTGAAGGCGTGCCCTATCTCGATTTGATCAAACCTGTGGGTGAGACGGAAGCCATTGACATCAACACAGGCGAGCTGAAACAGCTGCCAAACTATGTGAGGATTGGCCTCTCGCTGGCAGCCGTTCAAGAGCAGGTCCGCAGAGAGTTTCTCATCATCTCCGGCCTGTCTGCACTCTACATTGTGGTGGGCCTGCTGATCGCCTTCTGGCTCTACCAGAGCATCTTAGGACCTATCGACGTGCTTACCCAGTCTGTGAAGCGCTTCAAACGAGATCGGCAGGCGCGGGCCCATGTGACGAGTCGCGATGAACTCCGAACACTGGCGGAGGAATTCAACCGTATGGCGGACTCCATTCAAGAACGAGATGAAAGACTTGAGCGGGTCAATCGCGAGCTGCGCAAGGCCAATCAAGTGAAGAGCGAGTTCTTGGCCGTCATGGGCCATGAACTCAAGACTCCCATTCATGCCATCCGTGGCTACTCCCAGCTGTTGCTTGAAGGCATTGATGGATCTCTTACCGTAGCGCAACAGGAAGATCTCGAGAACATCGTCAAATCCGGCGATCACTTGAGGGCATTGATCGACAACATTCTGCAATTTAGCAAGCTGGAAGCAGGCGGGGAGACGCTCCACCCCACGGAGGTGGAAGTGGGGCGCCTGCTGGAGGAAGCGCTTCAGAACGTGAAAGTCCTGGCACGCGAGAAGGGGATCGAGCTCCACGCCCATGCGAATGGGCTGCGAATCCAGGCGGACGAGACGAAACTCAAGCAGGTGTTGATCAATCTCTTGAGCAATGCGCTCAAGTACACGCCACGAGGGCAGGTCGATGTGACGGTAGAACGACGCAACGGGGAAGTCTTATTTGCCGTGAAAGACACCGGCATTGGCATTCCAGAGGAGTACCACGAGAAGATCTTCGAGCCGTTCACGCAGCTGGATTCTTCCACGACTCGCCCGTGGGGGGGCCTCGGCTTGGGGCTCTCGATTGTCAAGAAATATGTAGAGATGCACGGTGGCCGCATTTGGCTTACGAGTCGTGTAGGAGCGGGGACCACGTTCTATTTCACGATCCCCGAACAGAGCTGCCAAGGTGGTGAGAACGCGTGAAGATCCTGATTGCCGAGGACGATTCCAAGTCCCTGGCGTTGATCAGAAAATATCTGGAGGCCAAGAGCCACGTCGTGATGGCGGCACGCGACGGTCGGGAAGCTCTCGAGAGATTCTCTCAAGAGAACCCGGATATTGTGCTTCTCGATGTGATGATGCCAAAGATGGATGGTTGGGGAGTGCTCGAGGAGATTCGCAAGACCAGCAATACACCGGTCATCATGGTGACCGTGAAAGATTCCACCGAAGACAAAGTCCGCGGCCTCTCCTCTGGAGTTGATGACTACATCACCAAACCGTTCGACCTAAGGGAGGTCGAAGCTCGGATTGAGGCGGTGATGCGTCGCTATAAATCGGCCGTCTCTCAGCTGGAGATCGGATCCCTTTACATCGATGACGAGAAGAAGCAGGTCACCATTGAGGGTCGCCCCATCGAGCTGTCCCCGAAGGAATACGATCTTCTGCTGTTCTTGGCATCCAAGCCCGGCAGAGTCTTCTCTCAAGAGGAGATTCTTCAGAACGTTTGGGCAGGAAGCACCTATGCCGGAGCGGAAGACGTCAAAAAATATATCTATCTATTGCGCAACAAGATCGAAAAGAACCCCGAAGATCCTCAGATTATCCTCACGGTACGAGGCTTTGGCTACAAGCTAAACGCCTGACCTAGGTTTCAGGCACCAAGATGATCTTGCCGAACTGCTCACGGTTCTCCATGAGCTGTTGCGCTTTAGCTGCCTCTTCCAGTGGGAAGACTCGATGCACTACAGGCTTGAGTTTCCGCTCCCAGATGAGCTTCATCACGTCAGCCACTTCTTTGCGGTTGCCCATGGTCGTCCCAATGATCTGCAGTTGTCTCCAGAATACTAAGCGAATATCCGTAGGTGGCGTGGGACCCGTGGTAGCTCCAAACGTGACCAGGCGTCCATTGCGGGCCAAGCTCCTCAGGCTCTTCTGCCACGTGGCTTCGCCGACACTGTCGATGACCACATCTACGCCGCGCTTGTTCGTGAGCTGCCAGACCTCTTTGCCAAAGTCTTTCTCCGTATGGTTGATGAGGATATCAGCGCCCAGTTCTTTGAGTTTTCGGAGTTTTGTCTCTGTGCCTGCTACAGCGAAGACCTTTGCACCTGCTAGCTTGGCAATCTGCACGCAGGCGGTTCCCACCCCGCCTGCCGCTCCCAATATGAGCACATCTTCGCCGGGGCGAACTCTCGCGCGGCTGATGAGCGCACGCCATGCCGTTTGAAACACCAACGGTGCCGCGGCAGCCTCCTCAAACGAGAAACCTTCCGGGATTCTCATGAGGTTCCGCGCCGGGACTTTCACGAATTCGGCGTAGCCTCCATCCACATGCTCGCCGATGATGTGGTACGAGTAGCAGAGCGGGTCCTCGCCCTGCTGGCAATACTCACAGTCACCGCAGCTGACCCCCGGATTGATGACCACGCGATCGCCCCGGGCCCAACCCTTCGCATCTTGGCCCACTTCTTCGATCACCCCGGCTACATCGCAACCGGGAATGAGAGGCAGCCGTATGCCGGGGATGCCTCGGCGTGCCCAGAGATCCAGATAATTGAGAGCGCATGCCTTCACGCGAATCAAGACTTCATCGCGGGCGATCTCAGGCACCGAGACATCTTCATAGCGGAGCACTTCGGGACCGCCGTGCTCGTGGATACGAACGGCCTTCATCGGCTCACCTCAGATCGTCACCCGTCCCTGAAGCGCGCGGCTTAGGGTGAGTTCATCAGCGAACTCGAGGTCGCGACCGATGGGCACACCCTGTGCGATCCGCGTGGCAGAGATCCCTAGAGGCTTAATCTTGCGGGCCAGATACATCGCCGTCGCTTCCCCTTCCACCTTGGGATCGAGCGCGAGGATCACTTCCTTGACTTGGCCTCCTTCGAGCCGTCGCATGAGTTCCTCAATGTGGAGGTCTTCTGGTTGGATGTCGTTCACCGGTGAGATGAGGTCGCCCAGCACGTGGTAAAGACCGTGGTACCCGTTCGTGCGTTCCAGTTTCCAAAGCTCTTGGGGGTGGCTTACGACACAGATCACCGACCGATCGCGCTCAGCGTCCCGGCAGATGGAGCAGAGCTCTTCTTCCGAGAAATTGAAGCATTCTTTGCAGAGGCGGATCTTCGCTTTAAGTTCAGCAAGGGCTTCGCTGAGGAGCCGGACTTCCTCTGTGGGTTGATTCAACAGATGAAATGCTAAGCGTTCGGCTGTTCTTTGTCCGATGCTGGGGAGCTTCTTAAGCTCGTGGATGAGCTGGCTGAGAGCTTCTGGATACTGTGCCATTGCATCAAAACAACCCAGGGATGTTGGGGAGTCCTAGGCTGCCGATTAGGCTTCCCATCTCCTTTTGGGCTGCCTCCTTGGCTTTGGTCTGTGCTTCCTTGATGGCGGCCAAAATCAAGTCCTCCAGCATGTCAACCTCTTGGGGGTTGACCACTTCTTTATCAATCTGAACATCTAAAATCTCATCTTTCCCATTGGCAATGACTTTGACCATCCCGCCTCCGGAGGTGGCCTCGATCCGAAGGCTGGCCAGTTCTTCCTGTTTCTTCTGGACAAGCTCTTGAGCTTTTTTCATCTGCTTCATCACTTCGCCCAGCTTGCCGGGAAATTGCATTGTTCCTCCTCCTCTACGGTGCTGGTGTCATTATAGGGAGCTACTCGCAAGCTAGCAATTATCTGCGGATCTCGCCTTCAAAGGTCCTACGAACCAGTTCTGCTTTCTCGCGCAGCGTCTCTGCTTTGGACTTCGGCGGAGTTTCGGGCGTGGCTTTGTCTTGAGAAAAGCCGATCTTGAGCTCCACACTATTCCCGTAGATCTCTTTCACGAGGGACCGCATGAATTGCAGGTTCTCCGGCTGCTCCAAGCGATCTTTGTGGAAGCTATACTCTGGCGAGTATTCGATCCACAAGGTTCCTTCTCTCTCGCGAGCCTCCGCTTCGGTCAAGAGAGCGTGAACAGCAATGCGTTCTTTCTTGACGCGTTCCAAAAGTTCCTGCCAGTGATGGCTCTTGTCGGGTTTGCGCTCTTTTGGAGCTTGCTCGGCGCTAGAAACTCTCTTTCGCGCGGGTGATGCCGGAGCCGCTGGTGCGGTCTTTGGGATCTTCGTGCTCGATGCGGGGGCTGATTCGCGGGGCGTAGTCTCTGTTGTTGCTGATGCCGTCGATGGAGAACGAGCAAGCTGGAGTGCCTTGACTTCCAAGAACATCCTCTTATCGAAGGCGTATCTCAGTTCCCGTTTCAGCTCCAGGAGCGCTCCGGTGAGGCGGACCCAGTCCTCTTGGCGGCCGGGAAATTCGTTGGCTTTGGCACTGAGTTTTTCTACAAGCACGTCTCGGCTGCGGTGAAGCAGCTCCTCGAGAAACACCTCGATATCCCGACCGCGCTCCGCAAGGTCTGCAACGAGCTGAAGGGCTTTTGGTGCATCTGCCGTGATGAGAGCCTTTAGAAACTCATCGAGTATCTCTTGAGGGGGCAATCCCAGAATCTCATCGAGATCCTGAGCGACGATGGTGGTGTGACCTTTGAAGGAGACGAGTTGTTCCAAAAGCACGAGAGCATCGCGCAGCGCGCCGCGGGCATGGCGGGCGATGGCTCGAAGAGCCGTCTCCTCCACCTGAAAGCCTTCGGATTTCGCAATCTCAGCCAGTTGGGCTTCGATCATCTCTTGAGGAATGTTCTTGAACTCAAAGGCTTGGCACCGCGAGAGGACGGTGGGTGGGACCTTGTGTGGTTCTGTGGTAGCGAAGATGAAGATGACGCGTTCTGGTGGCTCTTCGAGAGTCTTAAGGAGTGCATTGAAGGCCTCGTTGGTGAGCATGTGGACTTCGTCGATGATGTAGACTTTGTAGCGGCCTTCGGCGGGCGCGAAGTTCACTTCTTCGCGGAGTTGGCGGATCTGGTCGATGCCACGGTTGGAGGCGCCGTCGATCTCGATCACGTCCAGTGCGCTGCCGCGCGTGATTCGCTGGCAGCTAGGACACTCATTGCAGGGTTCGCCATCTGTGCGCTTAGGGCAATTGATGGCCTTAGCAAAGATGCGGGCTATGGATGTTTTGCCTATCCCACGTGGGCCAGCGAAGAGATAGGCATGGGCGATCTGGTTCTGAGCGATGGCGTTTTTGAGTGTCTGGACGGTGTATTGCTGTCCGACCACTTCAGAAAACTTCTGGGGGCGCCACTTGCGATAGAGCGATTGGTAAGGCGTGCGTTGTCCCTCAGCCAAGCTGATCCCCCTCGGGTCGGAGAGGCCGGATTTGAACCGGCGACCTCTTGGTCCCAAACCAAGCGCGCTAGCCAGCTGCGCCACTCTCCGCAATCTGCTGGATTATACGAAGGGCTTCCAGATTCGTCAAGGCAATTTGCCCTGTCCGAGAAGCAATTCTACAATCATACACACGATGTCTACACGACTTCTCGTTCAACATCTACAGCGCGATCTCGAATCTGCCTATCACGGCAGCCGCTGGCACTCGTTCCAATCTGCACTCAAAGGGATTCAACCCCAAGAAGCCCTCTGGGCACCGCCTGCATATCAGGGCTTCCCCTGGATGAAAGGCTCGATTCTGGAGATCGTCTTCCACGTGGGAGGCGATAGCCTCTATCAGCTCGATCATGCCCTGGGAAAGCAAAAGCTCACCTGGGAAGGTCTTAAAGAGCGCTTCCGTGCAGAGGGCGGCCACCTCCATGCAGCACTGCATCTTGCAGAAGAAGGGTACAAAGCCCTTCAGCAAGCGCTCGATTCACTCGCAGATGAAGACCTCACTCGCACGTACCCGACGCCCGAAGGCGAGGGCGAACGTACGCTCGAAGCGTTTTTTCGCATGATGATCGAGCACTATCTCTACCATGCAGGCCAGATCATGTACGTGCGCTGTCTCTGGCAGGGCCTTCGGCAGCAAAAGTCCTAAGCCTTCTTAGTAGCTTTCGTCTTGCTGCTGGAAGAAGGGCAGCTTGGCAGGAAACCCCAAAAAGGGGCGGATGAGCAAGATGGGAAAGCTGCGGGCTGTACGGTTGTAAGCAGCGACGGCCTCGTTATAGCGCTGACGCTCCACGGTGATACGATTCTCCGCGCCGGCGATCTCGTCTCTGAAGCCGGCTAGCACCGTGCCCAATCGCCTTGCTGCTTCACTTAGCTTCTCTTCAAGAGCTTGACGCTCCTCGAGCGTCTTTGCTTGCTGTAATTGCTCGATCAGCCCTTCGATGGAGGCGAACAGTTGGCGCTCGCTAGAAGCGGATTCTTTCGCTAAGGGGATCAGGCTACGCAGCTTATCCTGACGGCTTTGCAAGACGTTTTCCAGCTGAGCTCTTCTCTGCTCTATGTCAGCTAGCCGACTGCTGAGTGTCCCATAGCTATACAAAGCAGAAAGCAAGAGGAAGGCTCCCAGGATGAGGCCGGTGAGGATAAGAGTGCGTCGTCGGGCCGCGCGACGGAGAGCCTGCTGCTCGCGCTCTGCTTTCAGCTCACGAATCGCCTGCTCGACGAACTCTTCCGAGATGCCCACGGCCCCGGCTCCCGCCTTCAGCGCTTCTGGGGAGAGGCGTTCCTTCGTCTGCTCGGACCGGCTCTGCAGCTCCGCCGCCCGCTGCAAGATGGCATCCACTTCTGGCTCTGTGAAGCCTTCTTGGGTTAGACGCTCCTTAGAGTCCGTCATCTCTTTTTAGAAGCTGCGTCCGGCCCCGCCCCCGCCGGAGCGGCCCCCACCAAAACTGCCTCCTCCCCTACTAAAGCCGCCGCCACCCCAGCCCCCAGAGCTTCCTGAAGAAGTCCAGCCGCCACCGCCCCGTGAAGCTCCACCACCAGAGACGACGATTATAGGGCGCTCCCGCCGCGGGATGCGGTGTTCTCTTACGGACTCATATTTGCACTTGGGGAAGCGACACGAGCGGGTGATCTGCTCCAGTCCGTCTCGCTCGTAGGTGGGGTCTCGCAGCCTGTAGGATCTTACAGCAACGGTGCGATGCCCGCACTGGGGACACTCTTCATAGCCGCTGAACCAGCGGATCGCTGGCTCGATGTGATTGATCTGGCACTCATCGCAGCGCCAGACGCGATAGTCCACGCTGCCGATCTCCTCTTCAAATCTCTGCGCCACTTCCAAATATGCATCGTCTTGCTCTTCGGTCAGGCGGCGCATGGGCCTGTGACACTGTGGACAAAGGCGTCTTCTGGAGCGCCACAGGCCATAGCCTACGGCAGCGGCGATGAGCAGAAGCACCAGCGTGCCAAAGGGAAATCCGGAAGGGCGCTTTTCTGCCGAGGGCACCACATCCCAACTGGCGTTCTTAAGTATCCCGATCATCGCCTGCACCCCAGCCAGCAGCCCTTGCCCATAATCGCCCTGGCGAAACTGCGGGAGCACATACTCATCTAGAATCTCCCCGATTTGGCCATCAGGCAAGAAGGGCTCAACGCCGTAGCCCGTCTCCACTTCAATACGCCGATCTTCGAGGGCCAGCAACACGAGAACACCGTTGTCTCGGCCCCTCTCGCCGATGCCCCAGCGATTGAGTAGTTCCGTAGCGAACTCCTTGGGCGTGCGGCCCTGAGCGCGACGGATCGTGACTACGGCAATCTCAGCTCCGGTCCGGCGCTTGAACTCGTCAATCATAGCATTGAGCTGACGCTCCCTCTCGGCGTCGATCACATTGGCCATATCGCTCACCCAGGCGTTGGCTGCCCTGGGATTGGGCACATCCTCCGGTCTCTGTGCCCACGCCGGAGCACTCATCATCAATACAGAAGCCCACACCACGAGCGCCAGAGCTCGAAGGGAGATGAACCACATTGGGGGGTCTCCTTTCACGAAGCGGGGTTCTCTTTGGGTGCCGAAGCCTGCCGAATGATTCCCGCCAACTGCTCTAGACCCTGCTGAAGAGCCTCATAGATGTGACCCTCTTTTAACAGCGGAACCACTCGCTCGTCGAGGACTTGGCCCGACTCTACATCCGAGATGATCCACTCCCAGGCGTAGCCGACTTCGCATTCCACCCGCCGCTCCTTTTGAGCCAGCAAGATCAACAAGCCCGCGTGAGTCTCTCCGCCCACCTGCCAACGATTGAAGAGCCAGAAGATATACTCTGAAGGCTTGACGGGTCGCGTGGATTTCACCGTCGCCACCACCAATTCACCCCCCAACTCCTGATGCCACTGGGTGAGTTGTTCCTCCAGCTGCTTCTGTTCTTGGGGAGAAAGCAAGAGAGAAAAGTCGTTGACGAAGCCCATTCTCTTTGGGACGGCGCGGAGTTTTTTATCCAGATCTTGTAGGCCGAACCCGCAGCCGCGGCAGCGGGGCAAATAATCTGTGACGATCAGGCCGCAGCGGGGGCACTTCATGGGTGCTCGGCTTTTGGGGCCTCCGAGGCCGGCAGCATCCCCAGCTTCCGCTTGTATTCGGCCAATTGCTCCTCGACTCCGATTTGAGCGGTAGCCCGGCGAATCTCCCTAATACGGGCGTCCACGCCGGAGGTGGCCAACTCCACCCGCGCTTGCGCCCGAGCCGTCCGCTCGGCCACCTTCTCCCGCATCCGCTCTAGGGCATCCGTAGGCTGTCCTACTTCAAAAGACGCCATCAAGTGTGCGAGCTCCTGTTGCATCTGGGCCAACTTCGCTTGGCCGATTAAGCGCTTGGCTTCCGCGATCTTCGGCTCCATCTCCCGTTGATAGTCTTCCAGGGCCTTCTTCGCTTGCTCGGAGGCTTTCTTGGCCGTCCCGGATTGCTCCAGGGTGTCCTGAAGGCTCTCCTCGGCCATGGCCTTGGCCGCGATCAGCGTCTTGGCTTCCTCTTCGTAGCCCAGCTTCAGGGCGGCGACGATTTGCTTGTCAAAATCCTCGATCTGCTTGCGCAGATGATCCGTTTGCTGCGTGAGTTGAATCTCCGTGGCCATCACTTCGGCCACGGTGGCCCGCAATTTCGGCAGCTTGGCCCGCAAGTCATCCATATATTGGCGGAGCAGAAGTTCCGGGTCCTCTGCGCGGCGTAGCAGCGCCCCGAAGAAGGAGCGCAGCACCATCCACAATCGCTGTAGCATTATGCCCTCCCTCCTTATGCCTATGTCGGCAGTATAAGAGACTGCTTCCGGAAGTGCCAATCCGGGCGTGCTTGTTGTCCTGGCCTCGCCCGTGGTAAACTCTTAGTCCAATGGGCATCTCAAATAAACATTAGGAGGTCCGCAATGGCGCTAGATTTCACAAGACTGCCACGCGAGTATCCCCGTCGCTTCGTGCCCCAAACGCTTGATCTTGGAAAGTGGTCTGCTATTGAACCCATATTCGATGAACTCGACCAACGGCCTCTTACGACACGCGAAAGCCTCGAAACGTGGCTTCTGGACCAGTCAGAGTTGGCCTCTACTGTGCATGAGGAAGGCTCGATCCGTTACATCCGCATGACATGCCAGACAGATAACCCAGACTATGAGAAAGCGTATCTTCACTTTGTGGAAGAGATCGAGCCACGCATCAAGCCACGCTTCCAACGCTTGAGAGAGCGCTATCTCAAGAACCCAGCTCGCAGCAAGCTCCCCCAGACTCGCTATGCTCTTCTGGATAGAAAGACCGAGAACGCGGTGGAGATCTTTCGCCACGAGAACGTGCCACTCGAAACGGAAGATGACAAACTGGGTCAGCAGTATCAGAAGATCTGTGGAGCGATGACCGTCCAGTTCGACGGCAAGGAACAGACGCTCCCACAGATGGCCCGCTATCTCGAAGAGACAAATCGGGATGCGCGTCGCAAGGCTTGGGAACTGGTGGCAGAGCGACGCCTGCAGGATCGCCAAGAGATCGATGAGATCTACGATAAGTTGATCGATCTTCGACAACAGATGGCTGTGAACGCCGGCTTCGAAGACTTCTGCGCTCTGGCTTTCCGGCGCTACGAGCGGTTTGACTACTCTCCCGAAGATTGCCTTCGCTACCACGAGGCCGTAGAGAACTATATTGTGCCGCTACGACGAGAACTTCAGAAGCAGAGGCAACGCGAGATGAAGCTCTCGGAACTTCGGCCTTGGGATCTCAATGTCGACCCAGAAGGACGCCCACCTCTTCGCCCGTTCGCTGCAGCCAATGAGCTCATCGCAGGCTGTGAGGAGATCTTCCGCCAAGTCGATCCTGAACTCGGAGAGCAATTCCAGCAGATGGCCGAGTTGGGCCTCTTGGATCTAGAGAGTCGCAAGGGCAAGGCACCCGGAGGATATCAAGCGACGCTCTCGGAGCATCGCCTGCCGTTCATCTTCATGAACGCCGTGGGGCGCGATGGCGATGTGCGCACGCTCCTCCACGAAGGGGGTCATGCCTTCCACATGTTCGCCGCGCGCAGCGAGCCACTACTGGCTTATCGTCATGCACCCACAGAGTTTTGCGAAGTCGCCTCGATGAGTATGGAACTGTTGAGTTCGCCTTATCTAGAGACGTTCTACTCTCCTCGAGATGCCGAGCGCTCACGAAGGGAGCATCTGGAAGGCATCGTCTGGATGCTCACCTGGATTGCTACCATTGATGCCTTCCAGCACTGGATCTACACCCATCCCAAGCACACGCACAAAGAACGTCAGGAGCAGTGGCTGGAACTCCATCGCCGCTTTGGTGGCATCGAAAGTTGGGAAGGCTACGAGGACGCACTGCGGTACGCTTGGCAGCGCCAACTCCATCTCTTCCTCCATCCCTTCTATTACATTGAGTATGGGATCGCTCAGCTGGGGGCACTCGGCCTCTGGCTCCATGCTCAAGAGGATCAAGCCGAGGCTGTCCGAGCCTATCGCGCTGCTCTGGCGCTCGGCGGCTCTCAGCCGCTGCCTCAGCTCTTCCAGGCTGCGGGATTGCCGTTCGACTTCGGGGCCAAAGCCGTGGGGCGTGCGGCCGAGGGCTTGCACCAGGCACTTGAAATCTCTTAAGTGCTGAGATAGCGCTCCTTGACAAGAATCATGGCTTCCTGTGCCTCTCTTTATGGTATACTATTGTGTGTGAGACCCAGAAAGGAGAGGGACCGGCTGTGAGCGCAAAGACGGATACTGTTGTCATTGTTGATGCCGTGCGCACACCTATAGGCAAGTTTCAAGGACGAGTCTCCCAGTTCAGCGCGACGGAGTTGGGTGCTCACGTGATTCGCGCACTCAAGGAGCGAAATCATCTTACGGGCGATGAGGTCGATGAGGTGATCTTAGGAAGTGTAGTCCAAGCCGGCTTAGGTCAGGCTCCGGCGAGACAGGCCTCGATCCGTGGGGGGCTTTCGCCTAGTGTGCCTGCTGTAGCTGTTAACAAAGTCTGTGGCTCAGGACTCAAGGCGGTCATCATGGCCACGCAAGCGCTCAAATGCGGTGACGCCAAAATTGTAGTCGCCGGTGGAATGGAGTCGATGAGCAATGCCCCTTATTTATTAAACGGGGCTCGCCAAGGCCTGCGCTATGGTGATCAGAAGTTTATCGATGCCATGATCTACGATGGTCTCTGGTGTGCCTTCGAGGGACACCACATGGGCCATTCTGCGGAATACACGGCGAAGAAATCCGGCATCTCGCGAGCCGATCAAGATCGATTCGCGCTGGAGAGTCACCGCAAGGCGATCCGAGCCGCGGGAGAAGGCAAGTTCAAGAATGAACTCATTCCGCTCATGGCAAAGGACGGCCCGATTGATCGCGATGAGTCGCCGCGGGCTGACACTTCGCTGGAAAAGCTCGCACAACTAAAGCCAGCCTTTCAGGAGAATGGCACGGTCACAGCAGGAAACGCGCCAGGCCTGAACGACGGCGCTTCAGCGCTTCTCATCACCACACGTCTGGAAGCCCGCAAGCGGGATTGGAAGCCGTTGGCTGAGATTGTCGAGTACGCTGTAGCGGCCACGGAACCTTTGGATCTCTTCTATGCCCCTGTCTTTTCGACCCGTATGCTTCTCGACAAGATGGGAATTGGGGTGGATCACTTCGATCTCATCGAGGTCAATGAGGCATTCGCTTCCCAAACCCTGGCGGACGGGAAAGAGTTGGAGTGGGACTGGGAGCGCGTTAACGTGAATGGCGGCGCGATTGCTCTAGGCCACCCGATTGGTGCGAGCGGAGCACGCATTCTCACCACGCTCGTCTGGGCGATGCAGGATCGCGGAGCGGAGACGGGGCTGGCCACGATCTGTATGGGCGGTGGCAACGGGATCTCGCTGGCCGTGAAGCGCGCCTAGATGAAGATCGCCTTTCAAGGAGAGCCAGGAGCCTACAGCCACGAGGCCATCCTTGCCCATTGGGGGCAAGGCCACAAAATTACTCCCTCAAAGACGTTCAAAGAGGTCTTCGAGCGCACGACTTCTGGCGAGGCCGACTGTGGCTTCTTGCCGCTAGAAAACTCGCTCACCGGCAGCATTCACGAAGTGTATGATCTTTTGCTCGAGTATCCGTTGTTCATCATCGGCGAGGCATTTCTAAAAATCGAGCACGCGCTTTTGGGGTTGCCAGGCAGTCGAATGGAGCAGATTGAGCACATCTATTCGCACCCGCAGGCGCTCTGGCAATGTGAGACTTTTCTGGAGACAGTAGAAGCGCAACGCCATGCTTTCTATGACACAGCTGGAGCAGCGAGATGGGTTGCCGAACAGAAAGATCCCAGAAACGCCGCGATAGCGGGAAGACTTACAGCTCGGCTCTATGGGCTTGTGGTACTGAAAGAGAGCATTGCTACTTCAAAAGAAAACACCACGCGCTTCATTGCGATTGCTCGCAACCAGTTATCTTCTTGTCCACAGGGAGCCTGCAAAACATCCGTGGTGATTGAACTTCCTCACGAGCCGGGAGCGCTCCATCGGGCTCTTGAGCCGTTTGCTAAGCGGGGCATCAATCTCACAAAACTCGAATCACGGCCCCTGCGCACGGAGAACTGGCAGTATCGCTTCTATCTGGACTTCGAGGGTTACCAAGACGATTCGCCCATTCAGAGAGCACTGGAAGAACTAAAAGAGCATGTGGTGCATTTAAGGGTGTTAGGGTCCTATCCTCAGGGTACGATGTGATATAATAGCCTCCGATCATGTGGGGCGCATGGGAAAACTAGATGGCACGCGTACCTCTCACGGATGCTGAGGTTGCAAAGATCCTCCAGGCACCCAAGATTGTTGAAGAGAACGTGCAGTGGCATCTAGATCCTAACCCAAGTTGGGCCAAATGTGAACTTGCTGTTGAGAATAAGCTGAAGGCCAGCCTGTAAAGAGTGTAACATTGAGTTTAGGGGAAAGTTTTCAGCTCTGCCGCCGCAGGAAGCATCGCTGTTCAAGGAGATGTAACTCATGGGTAGTCTCCCTGATGTGTGCAGTTAAGGGTGAGGTAAGCTAAGATGGTTACGGTGATCTATCATGCGGATCTTCAAGAAACGCCCTTGCCTCAACCCAGACTGCCCCAACTATGGTTCCTTTTCTC
>JBBIPG010000006.1:0-55877 GCA_037442925.1 Candidatus Fraserbacteria bacterium
AGATCACAAACGCAAGAGAAGTTTCAATACCACTCTGGTTCGATTAAAAGGCAATTCGCCCCAAACCCTACTTTAGGCTCTTGGGAACGGGAAAGTCAAGTCAACGAGCCATGTTGAACGACCTAGAGGAGGTGAAAGACGAATGTTCTTGTTCGGCAGCCGCTTTAGTTTCAATACGACCCTGGATCGATTAAAAAGTTCCGGTCGTCGACCCCCGATCGTGCACAACCCCCCGGAGGTCGACGACTTCTCGGAAGCTTGCTCTCGTTGCTATTTACTTGTCAATGATCGCGCTAGATCGATCTCAATCTCGTCGCTCAGCGACCCCATCTTGCCAAGGTCGACGATGAGGTGTCAGGATTTCCTATAAATCTTTCCTCGACTCGTTCCCTTAAACTGGCCTGGAATCGTGTACCTCATCAGCTCTGTATCGTTTCCTCCACTCATCCACCAATGTTGAGAAACCGGACGCAATGCCTCACGGAAGCGGGATAGGGTTACCATTGTAACGGATCTACCTGGACGTTCAGTGATCCATTGACGAGCTTTCTCTGGTGACTCATCTGAAGAAATGAACACGACGTGTTCTGGTTTAGCACACGATTCTACATTTCCATATAGTGAACAAAGCGAATCATGAGTGCCAAGATGTGTTAGGTTAACCAGTGCTATCTTGGCAATCTCAGCAAGATCCTTTGGAACACCGAGAAAGATAGTCATGGGTCCTTCCAAAAGGCCGTACTCACGGGTGCCTTGATTGATGTTGGTTAGTCCGATGCGTGGATTTACCTTGCCCTTTGCGGGTTCATCCCATTTGCCAGATTCATAGCGACGCACTTGATGAAAAGCTCGAAAGAAGACCACTGCTTCTGGTGGATCGATGCACACCTTGCATTCATGGGCTACTTGCAGAAATGCTCTGGCGTCATCAGCGTGACCCAATCGAAAAAGAGTAGAAGCGACGCCAAGCAGGACGGTGGTTGGTGAGACTACCGGCAACCCCACAGCTGATGCAAACACGGATCGCGGGTCGCGATAGGCGTAGCTATGAAAGCTATAGGCCGCTTTCAGCCAGACTAGCTCTGAATCTGGCTTAGCTTCCTGTTGCTTTGGCTTTTTCTTTCTGCTCTTTGCCATCTTGAACTCCCCCTAGCGTCTTAATTGCCTCCTCAGCAGCGTCTAACAGCTCTTTCGTGTTTTTGAAGGACCAAGCCCATGTCATTTGCTCATCAGCCAAACTTTTCATAGATTGACTGTAATCTGGATTTGCCTGAACGGGCTGAGTACCATCGTTCAAGCAAACCTTGATGGGAGAGACGAACGGTGCAGTACGGCCCGAGGTTACCAGAATAGCGCCTTCCGTTAAGAAGACGTGCGGTGCCCAGCCTGCAACCTTGGCTCCTGTTGGAGAGGCAATGAAGTTGGCAATAGCCCGCACCAGCGCGACCTGTCGCTTCGTTTGTTCAGGAAGCTTTATAGCGAGACGCTCAACATTCTTGTCATTTCCCTTAGGGTGTAAGTACCAGTAGTCATCTGTGCCAATGCGATGCAGGTCGGCGCGAATCACCCCACCGTAAACATTGGAGCGCATGGTCTGACTGTATAAACTCTGCTGTCCGCTGGGACGATAGGCTGCGTGCTGGGTGATGGTGAGATCTTGCGGTTGTTCGCTGATGAGCCAAGCCACGTCAAATGCAGAATCTCTTTTGACCGTGTACGGTGCTCCACCATCCTTCTTGCCACCGATTTCAGCCATGTTCTTCATGGCTTCCACTTCTGGAGCGACTGCTTTCCCTTGCGCCGTTTTCGTCTCGCCTTCCTCGCCACCTTCCTCTTTGCCAGAGAAAGGAGCCAAATACCCTCCGACATCGAGCACTGCGCATCGAACAATCGCCTCCCTCACAGCTTTGTATAGGTCCTGTGGATTTGCCTTGGTTAACTTCTCAATTGGTGGGTTCAACTGTCTTGCAACTTGGCGTATGCCTAACTGACCTCGGTCAGGGTGCAACGCTTCACTTACTGGCAACATTGGTATTTGTCTCTCGCGGCAGATGTTGATGAAGTGCTCCAAGATGTGTCTCCGAATGATCTCGCCGCTGATGCCATCGTAGGTAACGTTGCCTACGTCAATGCGACGGGGTTGCATCAAGTTACTGCCGTCCGGACCTTCATTGTTCAGTGCGTGAAAGCCCAAGCCCAAACGATAGGCAAATGAAATGCTCCAGAGATTCATTCTGTACCCCCTTCTGTAGTTTCTTCCTCGCTAACTTCAAGCTCCCCTTCAGCAACAGGAGCAGTTTCACCTTCACCCTTATCGGTACTCTCCTGAACCAGGTACATGCGGAACAAGTCACGAAAGGTTTCAAAGTCGCTGCCAAGTCCGGCAAAGATTGCTTTCGGATCGAAGTCTTCCTCCCAGTGCTTGGTGCCTAACCGCCCGTGTTCGCGGTGCCCCTGCTCAATGAGGATCATCACTCGTTCGATGAACGCCTTGGCTGAGGGTGCTGAGCGGAGCATCACGACCTCATCATACCAGTGCTTTCTTCGTTCCTCGGGTTTTAGCCAGTTGCCACTGTTATCTCGACCGCGAGCCCATTGAATGGCCGAGGAAACTGCCTTAGCAAGCTTACGCACAGCTTCATGATCGCCTTGCCAACCTCCATAACTCATCTCAAATACCTCCTTTACGTATTCCACTTTACTGAACAGCTGTGGAGAACCTCGCGCTCTTAACCGCTCTTGAGAAGTGGTCATCGATGTGAGATGTTTGCTCACTGGTTGCATCAACCAATAAGCCATTGCTAAAGCATCTTGTGTGAAATCTGCGCTTCGTCCTTGTTGTCTCCATGCCTTACTCATCAATGCACGAAAAGTGCGATATGTGTGGCCGACTAGCTGCGAGGATTTCATCTTTCCGATAGCCGTTGACTGGATATTGATCAATCCTGAATAATTAAACGCCTTTTGCGAGGGGAAGTTCGTGTTGTAAACAACAGCAGTCAACCGCTCTTGATAGCCCTCAACAAAGAGGGAGGATTTCAGCGCAAGAAGCATCAAGGCTTGTGCGCACAGCACGTTGGGAGTTCTAAGCCGCGCACGAAGTGGACTGACGACCTTTGAGAGATCAATCTGCCCTTCAAACACTGGCAGGAACATGATGTTTGCCATGTTCTCTGTGCGCTTCTGACCTGCAAAGGCAAGCACCGCATCTGCCCAAGGAATTTTGGCTTTCTTGCCATATCCGGTTTCAAGCCCCTGATAGGTTGACGCGGCTTGGTCACGCACACCATCTTTGAGGGCACTATCTGGATTGTCCAGTGGTGTCTTTAAGTCGCGGAGTGGTATCGTGGGATAGGCGTTGTGCTCAATAATTGCGGCATCCAAGGCAATAAGCCACTTGTCGTCGTTCTTTGAGAGGTTTGTTTCCTTGAGAGTTTCTGCGGCTGACCTGACACGATCCCCAAGTCGGTGTTTTCGGGCACAACTTTTAACCTCCCATCGGTCACCTGCGTCATGGATGGTCACATCTTCACGCAGTCCGATGTAAAGGTCAATTGCCCCATAAAGACGGAGAGTATCGAAGAATGGCAAGCCCGTCTTGGGCACATGGAGGGTGATGGGTTCACCTCCAAACCCCGACAGGACTTCCGCTGCCTTAGACCAGTCGAAAACGTTCATGGCTCATACCTCCATCGTTCGATCTCTCCACCTTTGGCATCTTCGCGGTCAGCCAACAAGATTGCCCGTCCGACAAGAGCGTAAACCGGAAAGAGGTCATCGTTAGGCAACATGAGCGGAACTTGGTCCGCGTTTGGCTTTATTTGAGCGGCTGCAAGGATTTCTTGCACGTGGTCTATGACTGTTTGAGGAGCATTCATCGCCTCCAAGACTGCTTTTACAAAGTCCCCCGTGTCTGGGTGAGGTTGAAAAGTATAGTTCACCGTTGCCGGGTTTAACAGACTGGAGTGATGTCGAGCTGCTGCCAATGCGATGCCGCGAATCAGATGTGTGGCTGAATCTGAATGACCGACTAGCAGCATTTCACAAGCTTTAGTTATAGCAGCATAACCGGGCGGCGTATGCGGAATGTTCATGCGCTTACCTGTATTTAGGGTTCGACCGATGAGGTCAGCCGAACATTGTGGATCAATCTCACGCGCCTGTCTTTGCCAACGTGCATCCGCCTTTCCAAAGTCGTGGAAGGCAGCAGCCACTCTTGCCAATTCAGCAATCAGATTTGCAAGTTGTTCCGCGTCCTTCTGGGGTTCAAGCGACTTGAAAATCTTAATCAAGGTTTCGCGGTAGACTCCCTTCTTGCTCAGACGGTGGTAAGCACCATCCATCACATTCGTCGTGTGTTCCAGTAGCGTTTGACGCCGCCCAGAAGTATGTGGCTGAGTTTGTCTCTTTTTCCTATCAAGCCAATCGCTATTAAGAATAGCCCCTTCGACATCTGATCCATCGCCAAAGCAGAGTCCTTTGACCGGGTACAAGTAAGCCTTAGTGGAAGGAGCAATCAGGACATCGCCGGGCCGCACATAGTCAGCATAGTGAAGTATAAACTCATCATTTTCATATCGAATGACCGCAGCCCCACCTTCCCGAATCAAGGCGTAGGCTCTACCAAGTGAGATAGAGGAAGTCTCTGGATGCTGCCCCTCTGAGAGCATCCCTTGCAAGTCACGCTCCGCCAAGTCGTCAATGTAAACTCGGTTGCCTTCTTCGACAGCGACTTCAACGGAGAGGATTTCTCGGAAAGCGTTAGCAATCTCACCCGGTTTGTGTTCTTGAGCGGCACGGTCAAACAGGTTCAGAGCGAAGGTCGTTGCGTTGAGCGACCTTTCCACTTGTTCTTGCTGCGTTTGCTGTGGGTTTTTAGGCATCTTCCCTGTCTTATCAACTCCGATACCCCAAGCCTGATTAACCCATTCCCGTTCCGCAGCCCAAGAAAGTTGACCTTCGGGAAGCGTTTTGAGTGTTGCTTCCACTAACGGCTCTCGATAGGGAAGAGACCAATCCCTCAGTTGCGCCTTAGGCACTGTCACAACGAGAAACTCTCCACACGTCTTACCTTCACGGAACCAGCGCGCACAGCGTCCCGCTCGTTGAACCAGCGTGTCAACAGGCGCAGGGTCGGAAATGACCAGCGGTGCTGATATGTCTAAACCTGCTTCGGAAACCTGATTGGTCAATAGCAGCCACTCACCCTCTGGGCTGTTCTTACCAAAGCGTTCGTAGACTTGCTTCTCAGCATTGGAACGCCAAGATTTGGGCGTGCGGTTGTGTAAAACAGTGATTTTGTCTGCCTGCATACCAGCAGCAATCAATCGGTCATAGGTTTCTTGAAGGCGGTCTACGGTGTTCG
Source organism: Candidatus Fraserbacteria bacterium (assembly GCA_037442925.1). GTDB lineage: Bacteria > Bipolaricaulota > Bipolaricaulia > RBG-16-55-9 > RBG-16-55-9 > RBG-16-55-9. The sequence continues at coordinate 5,366 of JBBIPG010000006.1, forward strand.
CAAAATAAATCCTTTTACCTTGCGTTCTTATCAATCTTTCGTCGAGGATGGATTTATCAAGTTTCTTCTCTTCGCCTTTGCCTTTAGTTTTGAGTTCAAGTTTTGAGATTGTAACCTGCCGATTGTCTTTGCGCTGTTGTAGTCCCTCATCATCTGTGAGACCATCTTTTCCAACAATGACCAACTCCATTTCCAATTGCTTAGAGATTTGTTCTGCAATTGTGTCTGGCAAGGTAGCTGTGAGAACTACTGTTTGAAACTCAAGTTTCCTCCGAAAGTCAATGATAGCCAGCAAAATGGAGAGAGCTTGGTCGGAGATGCCCCAAGCCAAATGAACCTCATCCAGAATCAAGCGAGACATCAGCAACGCCCCAGCGACAGCATGACCTGCTTTGAGCGGGAGACTGAGCGGCAATCCCGGCACACCACACACAACTTGGTCATACGTAGTGACGATGACCTCTTCGCTGAATAGTTCACTCTCTTGAACATCCCCGTGGTGAATCACAGGGTTGACGGCTTGACCGTATCGTTCGAGTTCTTTAATAGCGTCTCGGATGCCAGTGCCCAGCGCGCGTAAAGGCACAGCGTAGACTGTTTTGCAAAAACCATCCTGAAGATCGCCCGTGACGGCAAAGGTTTTGCCTAGCCCTGTAGGTGCAACAAGCAACACACTCTTACCTTGCTTAAGCATAGACTGAACGCAATCTTGAAATTTCGTAGGCTTCATGGCCACCTCCACGATCTCAAACCCATACTGTTCAAATCATCCCCTAGCGTTTGGCTGCCCTTTTATCACGACCGATTCCCTTTTTCTCCTCTTGCGCTAGTAGCTCCCGCACTTCATCAAAGCACACCCCTTCGATCTCCGCCAGCTCGCTCTTCTCGATCTCTGCAATCTCTTCTAAGATCAGCTTTGCCTTTCGCTCTCGCTCAGGATCGGCCTCGATAGCTTCTTGATACCCCTGTGCATAGCCAAACACCAGACCTTCGGGAAAGATCTCCGTGCTGCCGTACTCTTCTTCCACGTGCAGACATCCCAAGACCAGCTCATAGTAGATGCGACGAGCTATCTCTGCATCGCCTCGCACAAGGGCTGCTTCTGCTCTATGAGCAATTGGCTCTAACCGCCCCAACTCACCGGCTGTGCACCCGTCCGGTCGCGTAAACGCCTCTAAGGCTTCCTGTACCGCCGCCCGTGGGTCGAACGCTCGATCTCCAATGCCGAGAAAGTCCCGCGCGATCTGGGGATGGACTTCGCAGATTTGACCCAGAATCTCAATCAGACGGTTCCGCACACGCCCAGAGCGATAATAATCGAGTCCGCGTTGGTAGACCTGCGCATCGCACGATCGCTGGATCTCTTTTCGCGTGAGCTTGCCAAGTTTCATCGCTCTTCTCTCTCCGCCTGGATGCGCTGGGCCACTTCTCGATAGATCTGCTCGGCTTCTCTAAGTCCAATCCCGAAGATCGTCACCCGCTTGGCAGCCTCATCTACCCGATACACGATGCGATACTTCTTCCGGTAGAAGCTGAGCTTCTCATAACCCGTAAGATCCAGTCCTAGCTTCATCCCCAGATCTTCGCCTAGCTGCGGTGCCCTCTGTAGCTTCTTGAACTGACTGAGCGCGTGCTGCTTGATCGAGCGATCCAACTTCTCAAACTCTTCCTTGGCCTCCGCCTTCCACACGAGCTTATAGGCCATACGCTTTGGCCAGCGCCTCGAGAGAGACCTCCTCTTCGGGACTCCCTTCCCGCTCCTTCACCAGCTGATAGATCTCCAGATGCTCGAGCAGCTCCAGTAGTTCTTCACGCTGCTCCCGCAACTTCTCATAGCGTTCAAAGTCCACCAGCACAGCCACAGGACGGTTGTGCTTTAAGATCACCAAGTCTTGCTCGGCTGCCTCCTCCAAATACTTCCCGAAGGCACGGACCAGATCCGTGATCGGAATCATCTGTTCCTTACTGATCTGAAGACTCATCGCTCACCTCTTTACAGAGTTGAATACACAAAACATTGTGCACTATTATACATGAATTGTAGCAGCCACCTCCACCATCCCAAAGCCCATCGAGTTCTTCTCCCCCAAGCTTGACTCGTAGTCCATCCCGATCAGCTCCAGTATCAAATATAATGCCGATCAAAGCGCAGGATCAACTCGGGTCAGATCAGGAAATGTCCCGAATCCATGAGAAAGACCATCATCGCTCACGTAGGGCCTGCAGCCGGGGCAACAGCGCTGTCGCCTCCTGCCAGGCACGCTCGAAATCCGCTTCCAGTCCATGAGGCAACAACGGTCGCAGGTTCTGCTCCCAATCTCGTTCGTATTCCTCGCGGTCTTTCAGCGCGAAGTCCATGGGGATTCCCTTGATGCCACACTTCGCAGGCAAGGCTTCAAGCGCTCGGCTCACCTGCACACCGTGAGCGAGTAGCCAATGGAGATCAAAGAGATCTTTGCTGATCGCATAGGCACGTTGCGCGTAAAGCGCACGCACCTTCTCCGCCAGGATCTCTTCGAGCGTGTAGACCGTGGCCTGCACCGTTCCGAACACCTCGCTGTCCGAGTAGTCGTGGAGCAACGGCCGTGTCTGCACCGGAAAGACGAGGCGCTCGCTTCGATTGAGATCTAAGATGATAGCAACCGGTGAGCCCCGTTCCCGGACCGGCCCCCGATAATACAAGCGAACGCGATAGGTCTCCTGTCCGTACGTATCGTCGACTGTCTCAATACGAAGGGGAGCCGCCGTAAGCGAAAGACCCGAAGCGGCCTCGGCGGAGAGCATCCCGTCTTGAAGATGTTCTAGCAATGAGGACGGCGACAAGGGTTTCGGCAATGTAAAATCGAGATCGACGGAGAAGCGAAAGTTCGGGAAGTAGACTTTCTTGAGGCACGTTCCACCCTTGAAGATGAGTCTCTTTTGAAGTTCACGGCCTCTGAACAGCCCCCACAGCACCCAACTCAACACGTAGTCTCGCTCCAGGATCTCCAAGGGGATTCCTTCACGGCTCGCCCGCCGTTGCAACTCCGCCCGATCGATCATCAGTGACCTCGCCAGGAGAGAAGCGCCTTAGGATCTCGATTGATCCTAAGACGCCAACGCGTGTGGATCGCGCCCGTGCGCGGCCCGTTGGGGTCCAACAGGGAGATGCCCCGCGATATTTGACGATGCCAACGCTCCAAACAGTGATCCCTTTGGGGAATTTCAAGCTGCAAGGTCTCTACCAGATATCCCAGACGTTTGAATACCGTCTGATTCTCCATCTTCTCTGCATATTCTTCTAAACGATCAAAGTCGAGTTGCGAACCGGCATTCCAGAGCGCCTTGGCTACCTCCACAATTCCACCGCAGTACTCCGGGTGATCCAGGCCATCGAGCACGGTCTTCTCCCGATCGGTGATCGGCACTCGATGGTTGCCCAGCCAGAAGCGACGGATGCCGATGAATTTCTTCTCGAGGACGGTGATGATTTGGACGCGAATACCCAAATACTCCTGCTTCCGTTGGCGGACGCGCTTGGGAGTCATTACGAAGACGGTGTGAGGCAGCTGCTCGCTGAGGTTCCAGTGCATCAACGCCGACCAGTAGGCTATGGCGGAGGGCTGTATGATTTGGGTCGCGAGCACCAGGCCCTCGATGGACCAATGACGCTCGATCCCCGCTTCGAGTGGGACAAGCAAATAGCTGCCCTTCTCGATCCGCCTGATCCACCCCCCACGCCCCAGACGGCTGAGCAACACCCGCAGCGAATTCCTGTCGGTCCACTTCAGGATCGCTTGCGCGTCTTCGATGGTGAACAGCTGTTGACCCGATTCGGCCAACCGAAGGATCAACTCCAACCCTTGCCCGGACAAGCCTCTTATTACATTCTGTGTGCTCATCATTAACACTTTTGCTAATTTAGTGCACACAAAATATAACACACGGCCAGCGAATCGTCAACAGCCCGATAGTCCCTTCGAAAGCACACCCTGAGATTTCACGACCTCCACCATTCCAAAGCCCATCGAGTTCTTCTCCCCAAAGCCCGCTTCATAGCCCACTTCAATCAACTCCGGGTTCCCTTCGACCAACCACGGCGCGAAGATCCCTTTAATTCTCGTCCCCCTAAAATCAATCAGCTTGTACACTTGCCCTCCTCGCCTGCGAATATAAGACTCATCAAAAGTGATCGCCAATTCTGAGCAAGCAAGAGTTTCGCCATAAATCAATTCATACTTCTTCACAAGATTGGCCCGTACGGCCTCAGAAAACCCCGGCTCATCGTGGCGATAGTAGTGCGCCATCAACTTCCCGTCGTGCTCTACGGCACGAGATACCACCAGAGGCGATAGACAGATGAACTTCATCCGTTCCGAAAACTCCGGTAACGGAAGCGTCTCAATGCGTTCGATCTGCAACGGAACTCCCGCTAGCTGAACTCGCCCCTGACTCAAAAGCCCCTGCGCCAGATGCTCCACAAATTCGCTCACCGGCGAGGAGATCTGCCATGCAATCTTCGGCCCTACCGAAACGATCTGCGGCGGCTCCAACTGAAATCTCTCAAAGTCAAGCTGCGAGTACGTGAAAAGCTTAAAACGCCTCGACCCCATGCGATAGCCCTCATCATGGAGAAACGTGGAGTAATCTTTGGAAGAACGCTCGAGCAGCCCATAGATGAGCGACGTGAGATGATAATTATAGTTGATGGGCAGGCGCACAGGTGCCCGTAACGCCGACAACTCCACACGAATGCGCAAGACTAGATGCGTTCTTTCTTGAGCGACTCTGAAGATTTCAAACCGCGAAGTGATCGAGTCGAAGGACGCCGCTCCACCCAATCCATGAACGCAAAGATTGGCTTGAAGGGCAGAACCAAGAAGTCGGCCACATCCAGCGAGGCAAGTTGTCGAGAAAAGGGACTCGTATTCCAGCCCTCTTCTCGGTGCTTGAGCCTCGCCTCCCTAAGATGCATTCGATACGGCTTGCTCAAAAGCACATAGGGCAGAAGCCATAACGCCGCGGCCAGATAGATCAGCAGGACGAGTGGAAATGTCAGAGTGGCAAAACCAACCTCTAGCCCGCGCTTCACATGCGCGGTAGAGATTCTTAGTCCTTGCCCACTGGTGAAGCTTTTGAGGGCACGTCTTAGCAGTTCACTGGCTACAACTACGGCTACCCCTAGAGCAATGATCTCCCCATGGGGAACTCCTCCCCGGGAGCGTCGCTCATCCGGCGTTCCCAGAATCTACAGTATACTTTCAGAATGCCACACTTCCAAATGATCGGAGTCAGTCCCCCAACGAGGGAGCGTCACTTGTGGTCACTCTCCCCGCTTGGGGCACCGCAAGCTCAGCTTGCTGCTGCCAGCGAGCTCGCACCATTCGCCAGAGGTTGATCGGCTGAAGGATGGGCAAAAGTACCCATGAGAAGAATGTGGCGATCCACCCGGCGTAGACGTTGATGGAAGCCACTTCCAAGCCCTGTGCTTGAAAATACTTTTTCACTCGTAGATCAGGGTGGAGATTGGGCTCGTAATCGCTGGGCACAAGGCTCTTGACATATTCGCGATACCGCTTGTGCGCACAACCCCCAATCGTCACCGGGTTCTTGCTCTTTAGCTCCAGCACCGTGCCCAGCACATCCAAGCCCATGAGCACGCTGTTTCCAATATCGTAGACTTTCACGTTCATGCTCTTGCTCTTCGTTCTCCTTCAGTCAGGGTTTTCGTTGATGTCCGCAAGTGTACTGAATGAATCGGGCGCCTGCCATGACATAGATCAATTTCAAGCGTGATATGGATCATTCTCAAGACCCGGCTGACTTGTTATCTTCTCACTTAAGAATCGCTCTGCCTGCGTTTGATAAAGGAGTGGCTTTTTGTTATATTGAGCCATCACCCGATTCTTTAACTCTGGGAGGGACAATCTCACAGTCGAAGCATTCAAAAGCAACTCCTATGGCGAAAGCAAAAGCGGAAAACGCCGAACGAGAAGAGAAGAAGAGCCCGGAGGAGCGCTTCCAAGAACTGGTCGCCATCCGCGATAAAGAGAAGGAGATTGAGCACGCGCTGGAAGCCGCCCGCACTCAGGCGCAAAAGCGCTTGGAAGAGATCGAGCACGAGATTCAGGCCAGACGCGCCCAAGTCGAGCGCCAAACCCGCGAGGAGGTCGAACGCCTCAAGGCACAAGCCACCCGCGAAGCCGAAGAAGAAGCCAAGAAACTCATGGCCCAGGCAGAAGCCGAAGCTCAAGAGATCCAGCGCAAGGCGAGCGAACGGGTGCAAGGGCTTATCTCCAAGCTCAAGAAAGAACTCCTGGTGAGTTGAACGACCATGATCCGGGCGATGAAGCGGGTCTATCTGCTCTACACCCAAGACCGCCAGCACGAACTCGTCAGTCGACTCCAGAAACTGGGAGTGCTCCATCTCGAGGAATCCAAACTGGAAGATGCCTCCGAGCCTCTTGCTGACAGCAAGGCTGCAGAGGAGCGTCGACGAGTAGAGAACCTTCTCATTAAGGCCCGCGGCATACTCGATCTCTTCTGCGAAGTCGATCCCCAGCTCTTACATGTCAAGCCAGAGCAGAAGGTGAGGCCAACCCTGCGCATGGAGCAGCTCTCGCAGGCGTTCCGGGAAGAGTTGGAATCCCTCGAGGGGCGTCTTAAGACACTCGTGGCAGAACGCCGAGACCTTCGTGATCGCCAGGCAGCCGCGGAGCGGTTCCACGAGGTCATCCATGTTAGTGATACGCTTCTGAAGGACCTGCCTACAGATGGTCACGAGATCGTGGCCACCCTCGGTGAGGCCAAAGATGAGCAGCAGATTGCAGAGATCCAGAGGACACTCCAGGCACAAATCCCCGGTCGTTTTAAGCTCGCTTCACAAGGGCTATCGGAAGATCGCGTGGAGATCCTCGTGAGCGTCCATCCCGAATACGCTCCGGCCGTTCGCGAGTACCTGGAAGCCAAGGGACTCCGACCGGTGGCTCTGCCCCCGCATATCGAGGTGGACTTTGCCCGCGGGATCGCTCAACTCCGCTCGGAAGAGATGACCTTGCCGCTACGTATTCAAGAGATCGAGCGCGCGCTACGAGAGCTGGCAACGCAACACGCAAGTCCAATGGTCTCCCTGACGACGCAGCTCGACAATCGCCTCGCTCAGCTCGATGCCGCCACCCACTTTGGTTACACGCGCTATACGTTGCTCATCTCCGGGTGGCTTCCTGCTGATGAGCTGAAGGATTTTCAAGCCACACTCACGCGCGAATTCCCCGGCATCATCATCCGGCAAGACCCAACCGAGCCGGACTATGAAGAGATCCCCGTGGCGCTTCGGCAACGCAAGTGGGCCAAACCCTACCAGCTCTTTTTGAACGCCTTCGGGACACCCAAACACGGCAGCGTCGATCCCGTACCGTACATCAGTATCTTCTTTCCCATCTTCTTCGGGGTGATCCTGGGTGACATCGGCTATGGCTTCATCATTCTGGCTCTCGCGTTGTGGGGGCGTGCTGGCTTCCCCGGCCTCAAGATTGCGGCTCTTAAGAAGCTCGCCCGTTCAGAAGGCGGACGAAGCGCTCTCAGAATCCTGCGCGATGGTGGCGTGGCCACCATGCTCTTTGGCCTTCTTTTTGGAGAAGTATTCGGTCTGGAACCCCTGCGTCAATGGCACATCGTTCCCGAAGATTCCCTCTGGCCTTTCAGCCGCCTGCACCATTCCATTGACCTTTTGATCTTCACCGTGGCGCTCGGAGCCGTACAAGTTCTCTTGGGCTTCCTCTTCGGCATCGTCATTGCCCTACGCCATCGCGATACGAAACACTTGATGGCCAAGATCGGACTCCTTCTGGCCCTCTTTGCCGTGGCCCTCATGGTAGGATCTCTTATGAAGATCCTCCCCGAGGGCATGATGCCGGGGGTCATTCTCCTGGTGATCGCGTTGCCCTTCTTGACGTACGGGGGCGGAGTGGTCGTCATTATCGAGGCCCTCAGCCCATTTATCCATGTGCTGTCGTATGCTCGTATTATGGGCTTCGCCATAGCCGGCGTTGTGTTGGCATCGCTCATCAACAGCCTCGTAGCCAACGACATTGCCGGAGGGCTGGGCGCCATGGGAAGTATTGTCCTAGGGATCATCCTTGGGGCGATCGTAGCCATAGCTCTTCACACCGTCAACTTCGCGCTCCACGTCTTCGAGGGCTCGATTCAATCAGCTCGTCTTCATTGGGTAGAGTTCTTTCAGAAATTCATCTTGGAGCACTTGGGTGGAAAACCCTATCGGCCCTTCAAGGAGAAAGAGTATTCCATCGAACCATAAACTCGCACCGACGAGGGAGGAGGATGTGTAGTTATGCACATGCAGACGATCAAGCGAATCGGGATGGCGATTCTGATCTTCAACGCCATCTTGGTAGGACTGGCTGTGTATGGCTGGGCACAGGAGGCAGCGACCACCGGCGGCGGACTGACAGACTCTGGCATGAAGACCATCGGTGCCGGCCTCGCTTTCTTGGGAGGCGCCATCGGCACAGGCATGGCTCAGTCTCGGATCATCGCCGCGGTGTTGGGAGCGGTCGCCGAAGATCCCGGGCAGCTGGGGTTCGGCATCTTCTTGATCGCTTTCCCGGAGACGTTGGTCATCTTGGGCTTCGTCATGGCCTTCATCTTGCGCTGAAGAGCTCATGGAACTCCTGAAAAAGATCGACGAGGAGGGCAAGAGGCAAGCCCAGAGCATTCTGGATGAGGCGGAAGCCAAAGCCCGGCAACGCTTGGCAGAAGCAGAACAGCAAATTCAAGCATGGCGTGAGGAACATCTCAAGCATGCCCAGCAAGAGATCGAGAGCGAAAAGCGGCTCATCTTGAGCCGTGCTCGAGCCCGCGCGCGCGAAACCGTGCTGCGCGCCAAAGGTCAAGCGGCCGAGAAACTCTTCGAACAGCTCTCCCGTGATGTCACAGGTCTTCGCTCAGATCCGAGCACGTATCGTGCATTTCTGGCTCATTGTCTTAAAGAGACCGAACGCGAGATCCCCGGCCCCTTGGTGCTTCAGATCGATCCCCAAGATGAGTCGCTCGTGCGAGAAATAATTCGAGGCACTTCACACACCATTGGCGAGAAGATCAAGATGCTCGGAGGCTTCATCGCCACCAATCAACGCGGCGATCTGCTCATCGATAATCGGCTGGAGACGAGGATTGCCAACCTGCGCCAGCACTATCGCCCGGAGCTGAGCCAGGCCCTTTTTGACCGAGCGAAGCCCGACTAAAATGTCTTACGAGTACCTCAATACACGCCTGCGCTTCATGACTGTAAAGCTGCTCACTCCGGAGCAGTTTAAGTCGCTCATGGAGCTGCGCCATCTCGACGAGATGATCAACGCACTGGCCGAGACCGATTATGGACCCGAGATCGAGAAGAGTGCCGTGGAATACTCGGGCTATCCTCTGGTGGAGAATGCCCTCGTCCAGCATGTCCAGCGCGTCTTCAGCAAGCTCTATCGCATGGCTTTCGACGATGCGCGGGTTCTCATGCGCGTTCTCTTGGAACGCTTTGAGGTTTTTAATCTAAAGACGATCCTGCGCGGCTTTCACGTCGGCACGGACCCGGAGGAGACGGCTTTGGGGCTCTTTCCCACGATCCTCTATCCCACAGCCTTCTATGGGGAGCTTCTCAAGCGCGATGGGATCTCTTCCGTCATCGACTATCTATTGAGCGCAGGAAATCGCTACTATCGGCCTCTCTCCGCAGCGCATCCGGAGTACGAAGCGAGTGGGAAGCTGGCCGTGCTGGAGAGCGCCATCGATACGTTCTATTTCCAAGGCTCACGGCAGACCTTGCAGGCCATCGGCGATGAGAACGCCACTCTCGTCCGTCAGACCCTGGGCACAGAGACGGACATCCACAATCTGGAATATGCGCTCCGCGTCGTGGAAGCAGGAGTAGAATCCGAGGAGAAATACAGATATATTCTCAAAGGCGGCGAGCGCCTCGATGAGGAATTCATCCGAGAGCTACTGAACTGTCCCGACAAGCCCTCGTTTGTCCGTAAACTTATGGGCACGTACTACCAGAAGAAGTTGGGTGAGATCGAAGAGACCATCACGGCCAATGAATTTGAGGAACGGCTTGAGAATCTGCTCTATCAAGAGAGTTGCAAGCTTGATCCCGGACGCCTCTTCGATATCCATCTGGCTTCCGTCTATATTTGGAGGGTGAACGTGGAAGTGACCAACTTGAGGGTGCTTGCTATGGGCCTTTGGAGGCAAGCCCCTTGGGCAGAGGTCGATAAGCGCCTCATCTGGGTGGAGGGAATGATGCCGGAGCGAGAGGCCATACGAAGCGCCCTATGAAACCTGTGATTGTCGCCGCAAGCGATCTGGTCGATGGATTCCGGCTTGCCGGGATTCCCGTCTTTGAGCTCAATGAAGAGCGCAATGTGCCTGAGATCATTCAAGCGATCTTGCAGATGCCGGACGCAGGCATCGTTCTAGTTGATGAGCGCTACATGGAGCACTTTGAGAAGGCGTTTGCGGGGCGAGACTTGCCCATGGTGGCCTCGTTCCCTGCCGAAGAGGTTCAACGCGAAGAATCGTACATGGATGAACTGACGCTGCGCTATCTAGGACAGAAGATCCATGTGGAGGGAGAGAGCGAATGATTCAGGGAAGGATCTCTCGTATTTCCGGCCCGGTCGTGCGTGCCAAGGGCATGGAAGGGATCAAGATCAGAGACTTGGTGCAAGTAGGCGAGCTCGGACTCATCGGCGAAGTCATTGAAGCCAAGGGCGAGGAGATCTCCATTCAAGTCTATGAAGAGACCGATGGCCTCACCGTAGGAGAACCCGTCAAGAGCGACGGAAAACCCTTCTTGGTGGAGCTAGGCCCAGGGCTCTTAGGCTCAGTCTACGATGGGATTCAGCGCCCGCTCGAGGTCATCCGCGACCAGACGGGAAATTTTATATCCAGAGGCGCAACCGGCGATCCGCTCGCCAAGAATAAGAAATGGCACTTTGTTCCCACAGTGAAAGTGGGCGATCAAGTCTCTTTCGGGGACATCATCGGCTGGGTGCAAGAAAGCCCCACCATCAAGCATTACATCATGGTCCCGGAGGGCGTCTCCGGTGTGATCGCCCAGATTAAAGAGGGCGACTACACGATTGAAGCAGCCGTTGCGTCACTGAAAGACGGGACGCCGCTCAAGATGGTTCAGTCGTGGCCGATTCGCCGACCGCGGCCGGCTCAGCGCAAGATCCCCACAAGCGTCCCCTTGATCAGCGGTCAACGCATCTTTGACGTCTTCTTCCCCGTGCCAAAGGGAGGCAACGCCATCATTCCTGGACCCTTTGGGAGCGGGAAGTGCATCTGGGGTGATGGACCGGTGCTCCTGGGAGATGGGCGGCTGGTAAAGATCCGAGATCTTTTTGAAGAATATCGCTTCAAGGGACGCTATGTCCAGCAGGGGCATGAAGAATTCACGTTGCTTGACGAGCCTCTGCCGATATTTTCCTACGAGGATGGCCAAGTTGCCCGCCGGGAGGCAACAGCCCTCTACAAAGGGCGCACAGATAGACTTGTCGAAGTACGTACGCGTACGGGCCGCTGGGCACGCGTGACGCCGATTCACAAGCTCAGGGTGGTTCATGGTGATCTCACGACCGAGGAAGTCGAAGCGCAATCCATAAAACCAGGGGATTTCCTAGTCACGCCCCGACTTGTTGAATTTGAAGGCTGTACGCAGAAGCTCCGTGAGGCATTTCTCGCTACCTTGAACACGGAGCGAGTGGCAGATCGGGATGCTTTAGACCAGATCTCATATACCATCCGCGAGTTCGCACGGAGACTCGGAAGCACGAAATCGCTTGCTACGCGCTTGGGCATCCATCCCAAGACCCTCGAGCAGTACGAAAAGCGTCGCAACCGACCACCCTTGCGATGTGTTCGCTCTCTCTTCGAGCTTGCCGGACGTAATTTGTCGGAGATCTCGCAGATCAAGTCGGAGAAGAACGCACACGCGTTGCAGATCCCAGAGCGCATGACTCCAGAGTTGGCAGAATTCTTGGGACTTCTGCTGAGTGACGGAACCCTCAAGCCAGGAACGGCAGCCTTCTACAACAACGACGAGTTCATGCTGAAGCGTTTCCAAACTCTGAGCAAACAACTCTTTGGACTTGAAGCACACCACGGACGGGCCAGAACCGTCAAATGTGTCCAGATCCACAGCCGATTGCTCGTCAGACTCTTGCGGTTTTTGGGAGTGCCCAACGCCAGCAAATCGCGCTGCTGTTCAGTGCCACCCTGCGTACTCCAGGCAGATCAGGAGAGCATAGCCCGATTCGTGAGTGCATACTTTGCCTGCGACGGATATGTCAACCCCAACCGTGCGGAACTTGAGTTCACGACAGCGAGCCCAGAGATGGCCCTGGGTTTGAGCTATCTCCTATTGCGTCTTGCGGTGATCGGGAAGTTAGCAGAGAAGAGAGTCAATGGACGCACGTACCACAAGCTGATGATTTCAGGCCGTGAGCAAGTAGGCCGTTTCTACGAGAGCTGCAAACATCTCGACTTCCCCAAACTCAGGGAGATTCACGCATACCTTCGACGCGAGCGGAGGCCCTATACAAACATTGACATAGTTCCTGCCTCGAAAGAGTTCCTCCAGACGCTCTATGAAAGCTTTGGCCGACCTTACGGCAAGCTGCAAAGGGTCCACGTTGAGCCTCACAACTATGTGACCGCAGGCGAGCGCTTGAGCAAAGAGATGTTCCGGAGGCTCGTGCAGGTGCTGGATGAGCCTAGACTCACACACCTGGCGACGAATCACCTGGAGCATGTTTTCTTCGACGAGGTCGTAGAAGTGCGACACATTGATGAACCCCAGGAAGTGTACGACCTCACTGTACCGGGCACGCATAACTTCGTGGGTGGCTTCGGGCCGATGATCTTGCACAATACTGTTATGCAGCAGTCACTGGCCAAGTGGTCTGACGCCGATATTGTGGTCTACATCGGCTGCGGCGAGCGCGGCAATGAGATGACCGAGGTATTGACAGAATTCCCACATCTTGAGGACCCGCGCACCGGCGCACCCTTGATGAATCGAACGATTCTCGTTGCCAATACATCCAACATGCCCGTGGCCGCACGCGAGACTTCGATCTACACCGGCATCACACTGGCAGAGTACTACAGAGACATGGGCTACGACGTGGCACTCTTTGCTGACTCGACTTCTCGTTGGGCCGAAGCGCTACGAGAGATTTCGGGACGGCTAGAAGAGATGCCGGGTGAAGAAGGATATCCGCCCTATCTGGCAAGCCGTATCGCAGAGTTCTATGAGCGCAGCGGACGCGTCATCTGCCTGGGTCACGGCGTACCCGAAGGCAAGAAGGCGCACGACTCACAGCGTCGCGAGGGTTCTGTCACCGTGATCGGCGCTGTCTCTCCTCCTGGCGGTGATTTTTCAGAGCCCGTCACCCAGAACTCACTCAGAATCGCAGGCGCTTTCTGGGGTCTAGATGCGCGACTGGCCTACAGCCGCCACTTCCCGGCGATCAACTGGCTTACCAGCTACTCGCTCTATCTCGATGCACTGCGAGACTGGTTCGTCAGCGAACTGAGCGAAGAGTTTCTCACTATGCGCACGCGGCTCATGGAGATCCTCCAGAAGGAAGACGAGCTCAACAAGATCGTGCAACTCGTCGGCAAGGAATCGTTGAGCGATCCGGATAAACTCTTGCTCGATGTCGCCCGAACCGTGCGCGATGACTTCTTGCGACAGAGCGCCTTCCATGAGATCGAAGGGTACTGCCCGCCGAAGAAGGCCTACTACATGATGAAGGCGATTGTGACATTCTACGAACAGTGCCAATCGTTACTGGGCGAGATGCCCTACAGCGAAATCTTGAAACTATCGGGTTGGGAGAAGATCTCTAAGATGAGATACTTTCCCAATGATGGCTTTGAGCCACAGTGTGAAGCGCTCATCAAAGAGCTTGCCGAAGAAGGCGTCGCGCAACGCGCATGAGGAAGGGATGAACCATGACTACAGAACTGTACGCGAAGGCGCATAGAAAGATTCAGGACATCAAGGGGCCGCTCGTCTTTTTGGAAGCCGTTTCGGATGTCAAGTATGGCGAACGAGTGGTGATTGTCAATAGCCAGGGCCGCCGCAAGAGCGGGCAGGTCCTCGAAGTGGGAGAGAAGGCCATCGTCGTTCAGGTCTTTGAAGGGAGCGATGGCCTCGACCGCAAAGGCACGGCCGTCTTCTTCACGGGCGATATCGTCAAGCTGGGGCTCTCGGAAGACATGCTGGGAAGAGTCTTCGATGGCTCCGGCAATCCCCGTGATGGCTTGGGTGAAGTCTATCCCGAATTCGAGCGACCGATCACCGGAAGCCCCCTCAACCCCGTCTGCCGCCAGCAGCCCAAAGAGTGGATCGAGACGGGTGTATCTTCCATCGACATGCTCTTCACCCTGGTCAAGGGACAGAAGCTGCCCATCTGGGGCGGGCCAGGACTACCTCTCAATGCTGCCACCATGCAAGTTGCCCGTCAGGTGATCCGTCAATCCGGCGAAGAGCTCGTCGTCGTATTCGCAGCTATGGGCATCACGTCGCGCGAGTACAATTATTTCTATCGAGAGTTCCAGGACAGCGGCGCTCTGGCAAGCTCGGTGCTCTTTCTCAATCTTGCCGACGACGCAACGATTGAAAGAATCCTGACTCCACGCTTGGCGCTCACGGCGGCGGAGTATTTCGCCTTCGACAAGGGCCGCGACGTGCTCGTGATTCTGACCGACATGCTCAACTACGCCAACGCTCTTCGCGAAATCAGCTCCGCACGAGAAGAGATCCCCGGTCGACGAGGCTATCCCGGCTATCTCTACACAGATCTCTCAACGATCTATGAGCGTGCCGGCATCATCAAGGGACAGAAGGGGAGCGTCACTCAGATGCCCATCGTCACTATGCCCAACGACGACATCACACACCCCGTGATTGACCTCACAGGCTACATCACCGAGGGGCAGATTCTGCTCAGTCGCGCTCTGGATCGCGCAGGCTTCTTCCCGCCCATTGACGTGCTGCCCAGTCTATCTCGGTTGATGAACTTAGGGATCGGCAAAGAGAAGACTAGAGAAGACCATAGACAACTGGCGGATCAGCTCTACGCCCTCTACGCCCAAGGCAAGGAACTGGAAAAGCTGACGGCCATCATCGGTGCGGAGGGCTTGGGCGCAACCGAGAAGCGCGTCTTGCAGTTCACGCGTCGCTTCGAAGAGGAGTTCATCAATCAAGGACAGCAGCCACGTTCCTTGAAGGAGAGTCTGGACTTGGGCTGGGATCTCCTGGCCGAAGTGCCGCGAGCTGAACTGCGGCGTGTGGAAGATAAATATGTCGAAAAGTACATGCCCAAGCGAGAAAGTGTGGGAGTGGGGGTGTGAGCGACCATGGCTGCCACGGAGTCGATCAAGACTACCCGAGATGAGCTGCTGCGCACGCGGCAAGAACTCAAGATCGCCCGCGGTGGCAAGGAGATCTTAGAGAAAAAGAAAGAGGCGCTCTTGGGCCGCTTTCTCCAGATGGTGCGCCAATATAAGGGCAAGCGCGAGGCGCTTCTGCACGATCTTAAGTACTTGAAGGACACGCTGGCGCTCACGCGCGCCCGCGACGGCAGCGTGACAGTGAGGTCGCTGGCACTAGCCACAAGCCAAGATGTCGAGCTGGATATATCCAAAGATAACGTGATGGGCACCAAGATCTTTGGGATGAAGCACACCGCGATCCGACGCGACATGCTCTCGCGCGGCTACAACCCGGCCAGCACGAGCAGCCGCATCGAGGCCGTTGCGTCCACAGCAGAGCTCTTGCTCGACAAGATGCTGGCGATTGCCCACCTGGAGCACAATATCAAAACAGTCGGCAAAGAGATGGGCGCGCTCAATCGAAAAATCAACGCCTTGGAAGAGACGATCATCCCGGGGCTGCAAAAGAAGCTACGCTACATTCAAGATGCGCTGGAGCAAAACGAGCGTGAAGAGATTTTCCGATTGAAGATGGTCAAGCGCATCCAAGAGCGCAAGGCCACGCTCGCTGAGCACGAGGAGATCTTGACTGTGGCGTGAGTGCACCAGCATCTCAGCGAATACGCCAATGAATTCCCCGCTTGTATAATGAACTTAAGAGGTGAAGGAACACGCGAGCTTCTCATCGTTCGTACAACTGGAGATTGCTGATCCGAAGAGGAATTCTTGGCATCTTCTTAACCAGTCTTGCACTGTACACGCTCTGGCCGTGGCTGCCAGGGTTGCAGGGCGCTCCGACACGCACCATGGTGCTCTACGGCTTCAGCATCCTGGGCGAAGTGATGAATGAGGGCATCTTCCCTGCCTTTCAAGCAGAGTGGAAGGCCAAAACAGGCCAGACCGTGGAATTCATCTCGTCATTTGCCGGATCAGGCACCATCACAAATCAAATCATTCTGGGCGTCCCGGCCGAAGTGGCCATTCTCTCCTTGGAGCTGGATGCGTTGCGCCTGGTGGATGCAGGCGTCCTTGCTGCTTCGACCTGGCATGATTTGCCCTATCGGGGCATCCTCAATCGCACGCCTTTCATCATCTTAGTTCGACCCGACAATCCCAAGATGATCCGTGATTTTGCTGATCTCGCTCAACCCGCAGTGGGCGTGGTCCATCCGGACCCACTGACCTCCGGAGGGGCCCAGTGGGCCATCCTTGCAGAGTACGGTTCCGCCCTATTCCGCACAGGGGACAAGGCACAAGCCTATGAGCAATTGCTGGGCATCTGGCGCAATGTGATCGCCCAGGCATCTTCCGCCCGAGCGGCGCGGACGCAATTCGAGAACGGCTTTGGAGATGCGCTCGTCACCTATGAGCAAGAGGCACTATGGGATCGGGCTCGCAACAAGCTAAGTGCCGAGATCGTCTATCCCGCCAGCACGATCTTAAGCGAGCACACGGTTGTGGTGATCCAGAAGAACTTGCATCCAAAACAGCGTGACGTGGTGCAGGCGTTCGTCGACTTTCTCTGGAGCGACACGGCCCAGCGCATCTTCGTGGAGTACGGCTTTCGCAGTGTGAATGAACAACTCAACAAGGCCAACCCGGACTTTGGGGTGATCCCCCAGCCGTTTACGGTAAACGACCTGGGCGGCTGGCTGCAGGCCAAACGTGAGATCATCGAAGCCATCTGGAAAGCACAAGTCCTCTCCGAGCTGCGACGATGAACGGGAAACCACGCCACGTAATGGGCCTCCTGCCCATCTCCCTGCTTCTAGTTGTATTGTCTCCCCTGATTCTCATGCCCTTAGCTGCGATCTACATCTTTGCCGTCGGCGGTGGGTTGGATGCATTTGTCCGCGCGCTCAGCAACCCGGACGCTCAATTTGCCCTGCGCTTCTCCCTCCTGATCGCCTCTGCCACGGCCCTGATCAACGCGATCTTGGGGACCTTTGCGGCCTACGTCCTCTCGAAATACCGCTTTCGCGGACGAGAAGCGCTCACTGTGATCGTGAACCTGCCTGTGGCCATCCCCACCGTGGTGGTCGGCACCTCGCTGCTCTTGCTTTGGGGACCGATCGGGCTTCTCGGGCAACTTCTTGATCCGCTGGGCATCCAGCCGATGTTCGCTCCCATGGGCGTTCTGCTGGCTCATCTCTTCGTCACCTTCCCGTACATGCTTGGCGCCATCAAGCCGGTGCTTGACGAATTGGAAGTGACCTATGAAGAGGCTTCCTATACCATCGGCGCCAATCGCTGGCAGACGTTTCGTTTCGTGCTCTTGCCAGCACTTCGCGGTGGGTTGTTCTCCGGAACCCTGCTCACCTTTGCCCACTCCTTGGGCGAATTTGGAGCCACTGTAATGGTGAGCGGCAACCTCCGACTACGCACACAGACGGCCCCCCTCTACATCTTCTCCCAGTTTGAGGCGGGCAACCTGGAAGCGGCCAACGCCGTCGCAGCCGTGCTGGCCACACTCTCGTTCGTGCTCTTCTTTGGCCTGCTCCGCTTCACCCAGTTGCGCCGGGAGAGGACGGCCTGATGTCCATCGTCTTGACGGAACTAACCAGACGTTTTGACGATGTGCCTGTCGTCAACCACATCTCTTTGGAGATCCGTGATGGGGAATTGTTCGTCCTGCTAGGAGGCAGCGGGAGCGGCAAGAGCACTCTCTTGCGCCTGATCGCCGGTCTTTTAGAACCGGATGAAGGCCGCATCGAGTTGGACGGCAAGGATGTCACATGGCTTCCGCCGCAGGCACGGGGAGTGGGCTTCGTCTTCCAGAACTACTCCATCTTCCGCCATATGACCGCGGCGCAAAACATCGAGTTTGGCCTGCGCATTCGTGGGGTTCCCAAAGCGAATCGCAGCCAGCGGGTAGAGGAATTGTTGGAGCTGGTGGGGTTGTCCGGACTGGGAGCACGCTATCCCGATCAACTGTCGGGAGGACAACAACAGCGCGTGGCGTTGGCCCGTGCCCTGGCATATCATCCAGCCGTATTACTCCTCGATGAACCGTTTGGCGCGCTGGATGTGAAAATTCGTGTCCAGATGCGGCAGAGTCTCAAGGAGATTCAACGACGACTCAAAGTAACAACTATTCTTGTGACTCACGATCAAGAGGAAGCGTTTGAATTGGGAGACCGCGTTGGTGTGATTGAGCGGGGGCACCTGATCGAGGTCGGAAGCCCTGAAGCACTGTACCATTATCCGCGCACGGAGTTTGTGGCCACCTTCATCGGAGGAGGCAACGTGCTGGTAGGCCGCGCTATAGCAGGTCAGATCCAGCTGGGCTCCGTGACCTTGCCCCTCCCTGCAAATGCGCCCAGACACGATGAGGGAGCACCCGTGCGGATCCTCTTTCGGCCGGAGAGCGTCTTGCTACGAGCAGAGCCCTTTGACGCCCGGTGCGACATTCACGTGCTCGGCCAAGGACAGATCAGGGAACGAGTCTTCGCAGGTTCGCTGCAACGCCTGCGACTGGAGGTCGAGGGCCTGCGCGGGGTGCGACCACTGGCACCCCTGCCCGTCTACGGTCAGCACACTACTCTCATCGAGGCCGTACAGCCTAGCGAAGAGGGCCATCTCGACTGCTATGCGCCTGGGCAGCGCCTGTGGCTTGGGATTCAAACGTACCATGTTCTGGAGCCGACGGGTCTTAAGATTCTCATCTGTGCCGGTGAAAGTCCGGACATGAATGCGGCAGCCGAATATGGCTGTCGTTTAGCTCAAGCCGCTCAGGGTCCCGCAACGCTTCTAGCTGTCGCGGAGTCTGATTCAGCCATAGCCCTCGCGCGTGATCGCGTGGAGGAGCTGCGCCAACGCTGGCTAGTTCAGCTGCCACGCCTGGAGACCCGCGTGCGGCAAGGTGCAATAGCCGACGAGATCTTGCTGGAAGCGCAAGAGGGTCATTACGAGCTGGTAGTCCTCGGTCGAACGCCCACTCCCCACCAGATGGATTTGGAACCCGTCGCACGTCATCTGCTGGAATGGATTGAACTGCCCGTGTTACTCGTCCCGCAACCACGTTCGCCCATCGAACGGATGTTGATCTGCACAGCGGCGGGCGAACCCGGCAAGTCCGATGTGCTCTTCGGTGGGCGGTTGGCTCGGCGGCTAGGTGCGTTTGTGACCGTACTGCATGTACTGCGCTCTCAGGCCCCTCAAGAGGAAAGAGCGCGTGCCGAACGCCACTTACGCCGAGCGCAGGCCTCGTTGGAGGCCTTGGGAGTACGTTGCCAGATCAAGGTCAAAGAAGAGCCAGCTCTCCGGCACATTCTAAGCGAAGCGGAAAGCGGGGACTACGACCTCATCGTCATCGGCGCTCCCGGACCGAGAGCACCCTATCAGTTCCGCCAGTCGGACATGGCTACCCAAATCATCACGAGTACCACCCGGCCCGTGCTTGTGGTCCCCTTGGTCGAGTGAACCCATGTAGCCCTGCTGATCTCCTCGTTTTGGAACACACAAGCTGCGAAGAAGGCATCACGAGCAGCCATCTTCAAGTCCTTTCTACAGGTAGCCTCTGCCTTCTTGACAACTCGCAGGACTCTTGAGAACATTGAGCTAATAAGTGACTGAACTAGAGTGTGGACGGACATCTGCAGCAGAACGTCGCCGTAGGAGGCTAAAGTGTGAGGAACAACAAAACGGTTCGGTTTTCCATCATCGTCCTGGCCTCGCTTTTCACAGCGATTACGGCGCTTGCCATCTACCTTCTCACGGTAGGCTTGGAACAGACCTTCACCGGCAGCGTCGCATGGCTTGCCCATTCCTTTGCGGATGAGGTTGCTCATCACACGGCAATGGCCAGTCAAGATGAGCAGACTTTGCAACAAGAATTAACGAACTGGGCAGAGAAAGTGGTCCAGGAGTATCTGCTTTACGCCCAAGTCGTCAAAGGTGGAAAAACTCTGGCAGAGGCCAGGGCCCCTCAGGCAATCAATCTGAAACTGGACGCGGAAACTCTCTCTTCGGAGATGTCTGTCACCAAGGGACGCCTAGCGGATGGGGTGCCGTACTTGGATATGCTCAAAGCGCTGGAGACGCCTGATGGAAGTGCCAATTCAGAAAGCTATCTACGCATAGGGGTCTCTCTGGCGCGGGTCAGTTCGGCGATTCAGATGGGGGCATTGATCCTCGCGCTTGCTGGCCTGATGGGCATCTTCCTCGGCGCTCTCCTGATGCTCCGTCTGAGCAAGGTCATGGCGGCACGAGAGTGGCAGCCGGCGACTGCCCTTGAGTTGGCACAGGCAAGTGCTGGGGTTGCTGACAACGGGCAGGGCAGGGACAACTCCCTCTGGCAGGTTGGCCAGTTGTTGATTGACGATCGCCGCAAAGAGGTGCGGATCAGCGGTCGCAGTGCCAAGCTGACTCCTCGAGAATACGCGGTGTTGAAGGTGTTAGCCTCTGAGCCCCAGAGGGTCTTCGCGGATCAAGAGATCATCGCTCAGGTCTGGCCGGAGAATTCCTTGGCCTCCGCCGATGATGTCCGAAAATACATCCGGTTCTTGAGAAAAAAGCTGGAAGAAGACCCCACGCGTCCCCAGGTCATCGTAACCATCAAGGGTTTCGGCTATAAGCTCCAAGCCTAGCACGCGAATTCTACGCGCTTTTCACGGGATCCCCTCTCGTTTTCCCCCTGCCTTCCCTGGACTTTCCCCGCGGTAGCATCGTATTCCTAGTGTCGAAGATCTAAAGATCCTAGAGTGATGAAAAGTGATCTATTCTAACGCCTGCGAGTATGCGATTCGTGCGCTGACTCATCTGGCCTTACATCCGCAGGAGAAGCTGTGCAAGCAGATCGCAGCGAGTGAGGGGGTTCCCCCTTATTTCTTAAGCAAGATCCTGCACGTCTTGGTACGGGCCGGCCTATTGGAATCGACACCGGGGCCCAACGGCGGCTTTACGCTGGCTCGAATACCTGAAGAAATCGCGCTCTATGAAATCAAGGCGGTGATTGACGGCGATCAAGATCTGTACGAGTGCGCGGCGGGCTTAGAACAGTGCTCCGACGAAAGCCCCTGCCCGCTCCATGAGAGCTGGAAGCCTCTGCGCCTACAGATCCAGCAGTATCTGCGCGCGACCACTTTGGCAGATCTGGCAGTAGCTGTACTAAACAAGCGGAACTATGCGAAATCAGACAATGAGAAAGCAGGTGAAAGAGTATGACGAAACGAGCGTTCGCCGCGTCGTCCTCTGACGCATCTCTCACCCGAAGGGCGTTTCTCCGATGGGGCTTGGCGACGGGGATGGCTGGGCTGATGGCCGGTGGATTCGCGCGCTGGGTCGGCGGTCGTGAGGTGAGCGAACCCCAAGTGCTCGTCGGCGATGTGCTGGGCTTTGCACTAAAGAGCGACGACTGGTCGGGAGATTTCGGGTTCGTGACCTTCCGGCTACAACTGGGCTTCTACAATGGCAAATTCGCTTACTTCATCCGCACCGATTGCTCCGATCGCGGTTTCGCTAAAGAGAACGGCCTGGTCTTCGTACCGCGCCTGCGGCACGCCTTGACTGTCCGCGGGGAGAAAGGAGAGAAGGCCGTCGGAGATATCTATCTCTTTGCTGAGGGCATTGTCACTTCGTCAGGCTACCAGCCACTTCCGGTCTTGAGCAGCGTCCCCGGCCAGTCTGATTACAGCCCACTCTTTCGAGTCCACTATATCACCAGTGCACAAATCCCTGAACTGCTCGTCTCCAAACGAGCAATCGAGGCGAGTGTGCGAGTCGGGGAAGCCAAGGTTGAGACGACAGATATCGTGGTCAACTATCCCGTAGTCCGCTGGCCGATGATGACCTCCCCGCCTGGGAGCTCGCGCCTTCAGTTTGAGGGCTACACCGAGCTACCTCACGACACCGAACTCGAAGAATATCTGGGAGGCGGGCAGCTGATCGGCCCCGTTGATCTTCTCAAGCAGACGGTGACGTTTAAGCTCCAGAAGTGCTTCCCCAACTTCCGCTACATCGTCACCGACACCTCGATGGCGATGGGTGCTCAGATGATGCATATCGCCTACTCGCCGGGCACGGCACTCATTCATCAGCAGGCGTCCCGCGCTATGGCGCGGGTTTTTGTGTTTGGCAACGGCATCTCAGGCGGAGGGCCGATGGGCTTTCAGTCAAGCCTCATGGACCCGCCGGTAGGCCGAGTTGCTTGGTCGCCGCTATGGGATCACTTCACCGTGCTCTGGCAAGAGCCAAGCAGAGCGGTGCTCATCGAGGAACTCGGTGAACTCAACGGGCGGCTAGCAGCTGGAGAGCTTCAGCTTTTCAACGGGACACCAATGACTCATCCACAGGGGTTTGTTGTGAACTGCGCCGTTCCGGTGGAGTCGTAAGAGGTTACGAGTGATCAGAAACCAAACAACGCAAAAAGGAGGTGAAAGACGATGACCAAACGAATCCTCAAACTAACGGTGGTGTTTGTCGTGGTCGGCCTTGCTGTCCTAGCGGCCTTCGTCGCCACCAACACCTGGAACTCACAGGCGACGGCCCAAACGCAGAAGGAGTTTCAGATGGTCGCCGTCGAATGGAAGACGACGATCAGCAAGCCCTCCCCGTATGACCCCATTAACGATCGAGGGGAGCACCCTGTCGGTACAGGCCAGGCAAGAAACGAGATCAACCACTACGCCTGGGACCCGTCCTTCATTGTCGTCAATAAGGGTGATAAGGTCGTGCTGAAAATCCACGGTGTCAACGGAGACGTGCACGACATTGACATCGCGGGCGTTGACTTCACGATCACCGGCCGCACAGGAATCGACGGCAAGGGCAAAGCGCCGATTGCCGCCAAACCTGAGGTCTTCACGCGTGGCGAGGAGATCACCGTCGAGTTTACTGCCACGGACGCCGGCCTCTTCGAGATCCTGTGCTCCATTCACGACGAGGCCTATGCCACGGCGGCCCGACCGGAGCTAAAGGACGACGGCGGAGTGACCCTAGACTCGGCGAAGAAGGTGGGCGACGCTGTCAAGGGCCCCATGATTGGGTATCTGTTGGTGCTGCCGTAGTCAGCACCAGATCAGAGTTGGGGAAGGGGAGAGGGAGGTGGTCCCCTTCCCCACCCTACATCTTGAGAGAAGAAGGGGTTTGAAATGAATCGCATTCCGGCTGCGGTCTCGACTTTAGTGATTCTTACGCTCACTGTAGCCCTCATGAGCTGGATGTTCAGCAAAATCGCCGAGTATCCAGGCCTGCCCCGTGATGTCTCTCAGGGACTACCAGCTTGGTTTACGGCTCTACAAGCCGTTTCTCAGCCACTCGCAGCAGGAACGCCAACGAATGAAAGCTCTAGTTCGAGTTCAACAGGAGCATCGGAGCAACTTTCAAGCAACTACGTGCAGGTGACGGGTGATGAAATCGAGATCGTGCTCAAGGAATACAAGCTGGTGCCGGACAAGATCATGGTTGGGCCGGGTAAGGTCACCTTTGTGCTGCGCAATGAAGGACGGTTTTCGCACGACTT
Source organism: Candidatus Fraserbacteria bacterium (assembly GCA_037442925.1). Taxonomy (GTDB): domain Bacteria; phylum Bipolaricaulota; class Bipolaricaulia; order RBG-16-55-9; family RBG-16-55-9; genus RBG-16-55-9. The sequence continues at coordinate 29,325 of JBBIPG010000006.1, forward strand.
CCACATTGAAGGCCCTGGCGTGGATGTGCGAGCAGCCAAGTTCGGCCCCGGCCGCTCCATAAGAGTGGAAGTCACTTTGCAGGAAGGCGAGTACAAGATCAGCTGCCCACTCTCTAATCACGACGAGCGGGGCATGCATGGGACGGTGCTGGTGACGTTCAAGTCTGAAGGGGACTAAAATGCCTATAGACATCCCGATTCTCGGGGCCCGCACCGCTTTGTGGCTGGTCGCCCAACTCCATCTCTTTTTTGCGGCCTTCGTGCTCGGCGCGCCCATCTTCATCGTGATCAGCGAATATCTGGGCCTACGCACGAAAGATCAAAGATATGAGCGTCTGGCGCAAGAGACGATGAAAGTTGTGGCTATTGCCTACTCGCTCACGGCCATCTTTGGTGTGCTGTTTGCGTTCGTGCTCATGGGGCCCTACCAGTCCCTCGCGAATTATTTATTTAAGACCCTCTATCCCGTCTGGGCCCTGTACGGACTCTTCATTCTTTTGGAGACCGTCTGCATGTATCTCTACTGGTACACCTGGGAGCCTCTGAGCCAAACAGTGACGCAAAAGTGGGTGCACATCGGCCTCGGCGTTCTTTTGAACATTCTGGGCACCGTCGTAATGCTGCTCATGAACGCCGTGGGTGGCTTCATGAATACTCCACCCAAGGAGATCGAGGCGGCAGGCCTTTGGGAGATGGTGAACAACGCCGCCTGGTGGCCACTCAACCTGCACCGCTTTCTTGGCAACGTGACCTTCGGAGGATTTGTGGTTGCGCTCTTTGCCGCCTTCATGTTTTTGACATCCAGAAAAGACGAAGATAGAGAGTTCTACGACTGGATGGGCTATATTGGCAATCTCATTGGCGTGGGCACTCTCATGACGATGCCCCTGGCGGGTTATATTCTCTCGAAAGAGTTTTTTCTCTATGATGCGCAACTGGCCACCTTCATGATGGCCGATAAACTCTCGGGCTACTTCGTCATGCAAGGGCTTTTGGTTGTGCTGCTCTTTCTGGGGGCCAATTTTTATATGTGGCTTTCCATGCAGCGCATTGAGAGAGGTCTTCGTTTCGAGCCGCACATGAAGGCCATCTTCACCGTGCTCTTGGCCGGAGGCATCATCTGGGTGGTGCCGCAGAACTTCTTTCCAGATCTTTTGGCCAAGCCCCCACCGGGGGCAAGCGAGCAAGCGCTCATTTTGCCCGAGCGCTTTGCATTTCTGGGCTTGATGGTCGCCAAGGCGCTGGCCGTGACAGCGATTATTATTATGACCTTCGTGACGTATTTGCTCTATCGGCGGGCGCGCGCCACGGGAAAAATCTTGTGGGGCCGCATCGACCCCATGGCTCAGTATGTGCTGATCTTCATTCCCGCTGTCGCCGTATATCTGATGGGATTGATGGGAGCCATTCGAGAACTCACCCGCATGGACTATCATATTTACGGCTTGGTCAAAGACGTGACGCCTTACTGGTATACAGCGACGTTAGGCCATTCGTCCCTTATGGTCGCAATCGCGACGGTGCTCTTATTTGTGCTACTGGCGTTCATCTTTGGCGTGGGGTTTGTGATGGGGAGAACTCATGAGTGATCCTGGCAGGATCTCCACAGCGCCGAAGAGTCTGTGGCAACGCATCAGGGGCCCTGTGATTTTTGCTGTTGTTAGCTTGACTGTAATTTGGGGCCTGCTGCCGCGCGTGCCCCAGAACTGGGGGATTCAGTTTGGTGTGCCATATCTCGTGTTCTTCAGCTTGGCCGTGCTCAGCGCCACTCTCTTTTTCATTCTGCTCAATTGGGGACCGATTCGTCAGCCCAGCTCGCCGGTGATGACATTTATGAGCATTTTGCTCGTCTATGTGGCCACGGTCGGAGGGTTGGTGGCCTTCGGGCTTTGGTACTACCCCCAGTTTGAGATCCCCCAGTCTGCTGTTGAAACGGGTAAAGAACAAGAAGCAGAGATCGCCGCCGAAGAGCGAGGTAAAGAAGTCTTCTTGAGCCCCACGTTCGCCTGCTTTGCGTGTCACACCATTGTAGCGTTAGGCATCCGCGGTGGGCAGCGGGGGCCGGATCTCTCGGATGTGGGCAGACAAGCAGAAACTCGCAAGACCGGCATGTCCGCCGAAGAGTATCTGAAAGAATCCCTTGTGAACCCGTGGGCCTGCTTTACGCCGCTACCCGGCAGTGAGCTCGCCGAGTGCCAGCCCGCAGCTGACGCCGCGACGACGTATCCCCAGTTAATGCCTCCTGGCTACGGAGATCGCCTAAGCGAAGAGCAACTGAAAGATCTTATCGCGTTCTTAAAGAGCCTGAAGGGAGTGCAAAGTGGCACAGAACGATAGAAGGGCAAAGGCAGAGAGTCCTCGCGACATCGCCTGGGGAGCAGTCTGGCTGGGCTATGGGATCGCTCTAGCAGGGACGCTGATCGCAGGAGCTTGGGGGCTCTTCTACGCGAATGAAGGCCTCTGGTGGGTGGCTGAGCGAGGCATGGTTTTTCTGTTCATCGGGGGCTTGGTAGCAGGAGTTGCGGCAAGGACTGGTGAGCCCTTACATGGTGCCTTCATCGCTGCCTTCTACTTTGGAACGGCTACGATCGTGATCTTCGTCGGGGAGTTTTTGGGTGTCTTGCCCGATCCATTGCCGGGTCTGCCGCGTGGAGATTCCACGTTCTTCTTCGTCTGGCCGCTGGGGCAACTTGTGGCAGCGACATTGGGAGTCGTGATCGGGGGGAATGCTTTCGGATTGCGGAAAGAGGTCCAATGAGAACCTTTAACGCCTTCGTGTTCTTCTTGGCCATGACCACGGGAGTGATGGCCTGGCAGACGGCTTCGGCTCAAGCAGAGGGCTTCGAGATCTGGGTCGCTAACCAGGGACTAGACAAAGTTCAGGTCCTTGACGGACGGACTTTTCAAATCATCGCTGAGATGGAGTTAGATCAAGATGGCCAACCGGCCACGAGCAAGCCCCATATGCTCCTGTTCAGCCCTAACTATCGTTATGCGTACGTGGCCAATGTGGGCACGGGCACCGTGACAATCATCGATGCGAAGACGCAAAAGATCGTAGCGCAAATCCCGACAGGCAAGGGCGCTCACGCCCCGGTGCCCTCTCCCAATGGCCAACGGGTCTTCGTGGCCAACCCGGGGGACAACACCGTGACGGAGATCCTGACGGACACGCGCCGCGGGATCTTCCAAGTGGGGCGGACAATCCCCACGGGAACTCGGCCCATTTGTTTGATGTTCACGGCTGATTCTAAAAAAGCGTACGTGAGCTTAGGGGGCGATCCCAAGGCCGAAGACCTGACTAAGACCGGCGGCATTGAGGTCATTGACGTTGATCAGGGAAAGGTCGTCAAGCGCTTTGAGAATACGGGCAAGAACGGCTGCGGGGTCATACGCTCGAAAGACGGGCGGAAGATGTTTGCCAACGTTGGAGAACCTATCGACAAATGGATGGCCTTCGACACGAAGACCGACGAGATGCTCCACGTGGGCAGCACTGAGGTCAAAGACGCCCATGCCATGTGGATCAGCCCTAACGGGAAGGAACTGTGGATCTTCGGGCGCCAAGAGAATCAAGTTGCGATCTTCAGTACGGCCACCTATGCGAAGATGGGCACGTTTTCTGTAGGGGATAGGCCGGACATCGCAGACGCTACTCCCGATGGCAAGCTGCTCTTTGCAGCGCTGCGCGGCCAGGCGGTCACGGGAGATCCACATGCGCATTCGGGATCAACGGCGGGTGTGGCTGTCATCGAGGTGGCCAATAAGAAGCAAGTTCAGACAATTTCGCTCGCGGGCGATCCTCACGGTTTAGCGGTACGGCCTCTGCGAGCGGCGGGGCTGTCGGCCTCTGTGTTGTTGCTTCTGGCGTTGGTGGGCCTGCTGGTGGCCCTGTTGGTCCTCAAACGGTGAAGGCGTGAAAAGAAGGTTTGCTGAGCATTCATGGAGGTGAGCTGCAATGCCTGACATCCGGTTAATCCTGGCTTTAGTGGTGGCGTCCCTCTTGCTCTTTATCGTTGTTCCTCAGTTTCTCCAACCTGCGCAAGAGGTCAACGTGAGTCTTAAAGAATGGGAGATCGGTCCAAACGCGATTACCGTCAACACTGGCAAGATCAAGTTTGTCGTGACCAACGATGGAACGGTCGCTCACGGCTTCGAGATCGAAGGCATGATTAAGGGGCGGAAGTTCGAGCGAGAGATCGAGCCGTTCGATCCGGGGAAGGCGAAGACGCTGGTCGTCGAATTGCCACCCGGAGAGTACGAGGTCTACTGCCCTGTCGCTGGGCATAAGGAGAAAGGGATGGAAGGGACTCTAGTGGTTCAAGCACCTAGACCGTACTGAAAGAGGCACAAATGAAGACATACCAAGAGATCGCCGGCGACGGCGGGTCGAACATTCTCAACCAAGTGAAGGAGCAGCAAATGCGCCTGCAAGCGCGCCTGGCGCAGATCACGCACAAGATCGCGATCATGAGCGGCAAGGGCGGCGTGGGCAAGAGCGTAGTTACAGTGAACTTGGCCTCGAGCTTAGCACTGCAGGGCCATAACGTGGGCGTTCTGGATGCGGACATCAACGGGCCTTCTGTTGCCAAGATGTTTGGAGTGCTGGGTCAGACCCTCAAGGTTGGCAAAAACGGAGTCGTCCCTGTCCTTGGACCCTTGGGGATCAAAATCATCTCCATGGATCTCCTGCTGTCCCGAGATGAGGCGCCGGTGGTCTGGGATGCCCCAGCGCAGCAAGATCCCTTCGTCTGGCGTGGCACGATAGAAGTTAGCGCGCTTAGAGAATTTCTTACCGATACGGACTGGGGAAAATTAGATTTTCTTTTGATCGATCTCCCTCCGGGCCCAGAGCGGTTGCCCAATCTCCCTGGCCTGCTTCCCGAATTGCACACAATCGTCGTGACCATCCCCTCGGAGGTCGCGCAGCTCACGGTGAAGAGATCCATCGCTTTAGCCCAGCAGCTGAAGGCAAAGCTTCTGGGACTGATAGAGAACATGGCGGGCTATCTCTGCCAGAAGTGCGGCGCGTTAGGAGAGTTTTCCGGCGGTGCGGAGAATACCGCGAAGGCCCTGGGAGTGCCCCTCTTGGGGAAGATCCCCTTCGATCCGCGCATCGCTCGTTGTTCCGATCAGGGTGTCCCCTTTGTGATCGAGCATCAAGATACAGAGACCGCCAGCGTGTTCAAGCAAATGGCTCAGAAGATCAAAAGAAGTGTTGCTTCAGGGAGAAGTGAGCGATGAAGTTCTTGTGTGTGATGTGCGATGAAGCTATGAAGTTCGTGGCAGCGGAAGGCCCAGAGGAGGGCTCGCTCTCTGTCATCTTTCGTTGTCCGCGCTGCAGTCATAAAGTTGCCCTTCTGACCAATCCCTGGGAGACCCAATTGGTTCGCAGTTTGGGGGTGGTGATCGGTGGGCGGACGGTTTCCCCAGAGTCTTTGGAGTTAGTCCGGACGACCCTGGCCGACAGCAAGCTTCTTTGGACGGAGGAAGCAGAGCAGCGCCTAGAGCGGGTGCCCGAGTTCGCCCGGCCCAGGGCGCGCCACAGCATCGAGCGCTATGCCCGAGAGCATGGCTATCGCGAGATCACTATGCACGTGGTGGATGAGGCGAGAAAAGCCATCGAGATACCAGGAATAACGTGAGAGGTGATTGAGATGGGATTCAGAAGCAAGCACGGCTTGAAGATGCTTTTCACCCTTTTGATCGCAGCGTTATCTGCTTTGCAAGTTAATCAGGCAAGTACGCAACACATTATAGTAGAATGGACTCAGATGCCTAGTCCCCCAGCCGGTGGGGCCTGGTCCATCTCTATAAGCCCCTCACATCCTGAGGTCCTCTATGCAGCCACCCGTGATGCCAACGTCTGGAAGAGCACTAACGCTGGGCAAGCATGGCAACAGCTGGGGGAAAGGGGGTTCGGCGCCCACATCTTCGCCAACATCGCCATTCATCCCCGTGATCCCGAGGTAATCTACGCGAGCAATGGGCTGCTCCACAAATCGACCGACGGTGGGAAGACCTGGCGGTCCCTAGGGATCGGCAGTGGGGAGTCTATGGGAGTAATATCGATCGCTTTTGCCCCATCTAACCCTCAAATCATCTATGCCGGTGACGACCTAGGACTAGCCTTCAAGTCAAGTGATGGGGGATTGAGCTGGAAAGCGTTTCCCGTAACTCAGGCACCTGTCATAGAGCTCGTCGTCGATTCAGCTAATCCCGATGTAGCATATGCTGGTACGGGAGCCGGAGGGGTCTTCAAAACCACCGATGGAGGCCGAAGTTGGACTCGCGTCTTCAGCCAACCCATCTCTAGCGAACCTCAGGGACGACGCAGTCTGGTGATAGACCCCGCAGATCCCCGACATCTCTACGTGGGCACCCCCTCCGGAATCTATGAGAGCCGGGACAGCGGCATGGAGTGGCAACGCCTCTCCACGGCTCCTCGTGACCCTCTGAGCCTGGTCATCGCCTCCTCCCGGACCCTTTATGCCTCGACGGAGGAGGGAGAGGTCTTCAAGAGCACCGACGGGGGTCGGACCTGGCAGTCGACCGGCTACCAGCCAGCGCGCTGGGGGAGCGATCCCTATCTCGCCGTCCACCCCAATGATCCAGACGTGGTGTATGTGGGCTCTACGAAAGGGTTTGCGAAAAGTATTGATGGGGGCAGAACTTGGACCACCATCAATGAAGGGTTTGCCGTGGACGACTTCTTCACCTTGGCTCTAGATCCGCTCGATCCTGACACCATCTATGCTGGCCTCTTCTGGACTATGGGAATGTATGAATCCACGGACGGGGGCCGGAATTGGGCGTGGTTACCAGAGTATATGCACTCCCAAGGGGGGCACGAGCACTACCCAATGCAGATTGCGATCGACCCCAGAAACCCTCAGATCGTCTACGTAACTGGAGCCTACGGCCTGAGGAAGACAACGGACAGGGGCAGAACGTGGCAAGACGTGCGCGGGCCGTTCTTTGGCCATCACGTGCATGGGCTGGCTCTGAGCCCCACGGATCCGGATGTGCTCTACGTGGGTAGTGCCCCCGGGGAGACCAGCCTGCCGGGTTCGCATCTTTACCAGAGCAGGGACGCTGGACGTACCTGGGCAGAACTCGATCAACCTCTTCGCGAACGCGACGTCAACTTCTATCAGATCGCGGTGGCCCCCTCCGATCCCCGCGTGATCTATGTGGCTGTGAACTCTCATGCTTTCGTGCTCCCTCATGAACATCCAGGGCGTGGCGGGGTGCTCAAGAGCACGGACGGTGGCCAGACCTGGGTCCTTGTGAATAATGGCTTAAGAAAACCGGAGGTCTTCGCCGTAGCTGTGGATCCCCGCCAGGCTGAGATCGCCTACGCCGGCACGGATGAAGGCCTCTACAAGACGACCGATGGGAGCCGCAACTGGCAGAGGCTGGAGGGGCTCCCTAGGGATGCCGTCCATGCTATAGCGCTTCATCCAACCAACCCGGACATGATTGCAGTGGCCTTTGGGGAGAACCAGTGTGGGGGCTGCTGGACGAGCCCCAGTGGCCAAGGGATCTACCTCAGTAGGGATGGTGGGGGCAGCTGGGCGTGGGTCACTCCAGGGTTCACCCAAAGACAACAGGTGGTGCTGGACGTCGTCTATAGTCCCCAGGGCGTTCTTTATGCTGGTACGGACGACGGTTTCTTCAAAGGGATTCTGCGGAAGGAGGGAAGATAGCACATTCTGGACACGAGGCAGTTGAATCGTCGGGCGTTCCAACTGACCATCGTCTCCTGGAACGTCACACAAGCCTGTAATCTGCGCTGCTCTCATTGTTACTTAGCAGCTGGAACGCCTGCTCCGCGTGAGTTGTCAACGGAAGAGGGTTTTTCATTGATTAAGCAGCTTAGGGCTCTGGGGACACAACTTCTGATTCTGACCGGAGGCGAGCCCCTGCTGCGCCGCGATCTAGTTGCGCTGGCCTACCATGCTTCGGAACGCGGCTTGATGGTTGTGCTGGGCACCAACGGGACCCTTCTCAACGAGAAGACGGCCCAGAAGCTCAGAGCAAGCGGCGTGCAGGGCGTGGGGATCAGCTTAGACTCCCTCGATCCCCAAAAGCACGACACCTTCCGGGGGCTCACGGGTGCTTGGAAGAAAGCCGTGCGCGCCATCGAAGCGTGCGGCAAACAGAGCTTGGAAGTGGCTGTGCAGACGAGCGTGCTGCCCATGAACTATGAAGAGATTCCCCGGCTCATCGACTTCGCTTATGAGAAGGGCGCGCGGGCGTTTAACGCGTATTTTCTTGTCTGCACCGGCCGTGGAGAAAAGCTCACGGACATTACGCCCCAGCAATACGAAGCGTTGCTCGAATATCTGATAGACACGCAAGCGCGATATTCGCATGAGAAGCGAAACTTCCTCGTGCGGGCCAAGTGTGCCCCGCACGTCAAGCGCTTGGCATACGAACGCTTGAACAGCGATAACTCACCTCTAGCAGGGGCCGTGGGGCTTCTGGCCAGCGTCGGCTGCCCCGCGGGCACCAGTTATTTGAGAATTGGGCCCGAGGGCGATGTCACCCCTTGCCCCTATTTGCCGTTCGTGTTGGGCAACGTACGCCGAGATTCGTTGTCTCAGATCTGGGGAAGCTCAGAGATCTTGCAGAAGTTGAGGGCTCTGGAGCTCTATGGTCGCTGCGGGACCTGTGACTTCAAGGAGCTGTGCGTCGGCTGTCGCGCACGGGCCTTCGCGTTGACGGGCAATTTACTGGGTGAAGATCCCTGGTGTACGTATCAACCGGCAGGCAACACCCAACTTGCAAGTCAGCAAACTGTGGCGTGGTCTCAAGAGGCACTGGCGCGTTTAGAAGGAATTCCATCATTCGTTCGCCAGCGCGTTAAGCAAGCAACGGAGGAGTATGCACGGGCTCGCGGATTCTCGCGGATCACTCCGGAGCTTTTGACGGAGTTGCGGGCCACTTCTCTTAAAAGAACAGTTGCCCAAGAGTTGTCAGAGAGAGGAGGAGATGGGCGTGTATAAGCATCTTCTGGTGGCCATCGACAATTCGAGATATGCCGAGCAGGCTGCTGTCTTGGCTGTGGAACTGGCACGCGCATGTAAGGCGCATCTCACCGGCGTGCACGTGACCAACGCTGGACTGCATACATACGCCTTTCACCTATTGGAAGGCACCCTGCCCGAGCGCTACCAGAGCGAAGAAGTCTTGCAACAGCAACGGGAGATTCACGAGGATCTGATCCGGCGAGGGCTCTCCCTCATTAGTGACTCGTATTTAGCGCAGCTGCGAAGACGGGCTGAGGCTACCGAAGTCCCCTGTGTGACGAAGGTCTTAGAGGGTCGGCACTACGAGGTGCTCTCCCGAGAAATCATGGAAGCGGAGTATGATCTAGCCGTCTTCGGACAACTGGGTTTAGGTGCTTGTGGACGTTCAGCGCTCGGTGGTACCGTCGAGCGCGTGGCCCGGCGCATCCGAAAGGATCTGCTAGTCGTGAATTCGAAGGTCAAGCGAAGCTCCCTCGAGGACGGGAAAATCCTCGTCGCCGTGGACGGCTCAGAGTGCTCCTTTTGGGCATTGCGTAAAGCGATCGTCTTAGCGAAGAGATTCCAAGCTCAGCTACACGCAGTGCACGTCTTCGATCCGGATTTTCACCGTACGATCTTTGCTGAATTAGTAGGGGTGCTAAGCAAGGAAGCCGCGGAAGTCTTCGATTCTGAAGGCCAACAGGAACTCCACGACAAAGTAATCGACAAGGGGTTGGAACAGGTCGGGCAAAGATGCTTGCGCAGTTGTGAGTTGGCGGCGGAGCACGGCGATATCCCAATTCTGACGATGCTTTTGCGCGGTAAATTCTTCGAAAAGATCGTGGAGGCGGCTGAAGTTCTGGAGCCATCGCTGGTCGTCGTGGGAATGTGGGGTCGACACGCACTAGGACCGCAGCCTCAATTGGGCAGCACCGCGGAGAACGTGTTGCGCCTAGCGCCTTGTAGCGTGTTGATTGTTAGCACCGATGTGTCGGACAGGCGGTGAAAGAGCTCCTACCGGAGAAGATGTGGCGCAAGATGCTCAAGGAGGAGTCATGATTGCAGTCAATGCCCTAGAGCAGCGAGTAGAGCTAGTTAGTACCAATCAACGGAAATCCTGGCCCTTAGTAAAACTTCCGGTAAAGTTCGTCGAGTGGCAAATTCAAAGCCGCCGGGAACTGTTCGACAAACTCTTGCGCAGGGAACAGGTGCGTTTTTTGGCAAGCCATCTGCCTGTGCTGGCAACACTCAACGCCAATGGGGTTATTAACCTGGCCAACAAGGGTGTGGGGCTTGTACCCAAAGAGGAACACCTAACGCACTACATTGGATTGTTCAGGTACATGCTCTCTGAGGGTCGAAGTCGGCCTTGGGATGAAACGCTGGAAGTGCGCGTTGAGGTCGCGAGCGAACTACTCGAACACCCCGAGCACATTGACCCGTATCGGCTGGGCTCGCTGGAGATCTTCGAAGGCCAGACTTTTCAAAATATACAAGAAAACCCACAGGTGGCGTTGCTGTTTACCGGTGCGGGGCCGGAGCATCTAAGTTTTCAGCTTGACAGTATCGCTCAAATTTTGAAACCTGGCCAGCAGGTCTACGAGTTCCTGCAGCTGAGCCGTTTGCTCTTTGAATACGAGCGCTTCCACATCGCTCAACCCGCGTATCCATGGGCCTATCAGCTCTGGGTACATGGGGTGCAGGAGAAGACACCACATCGAAGAACCTAAGACCTCACTCTCTCTCGAGAGCTTTAGAGAACACTCGTCACAGGACCAAAAGCCCAGTATGTCCGCTTGGCTCTCGCGGGGGGCACTGTTAATTCTCCATGCCTAGTTCCTTCTTGATTGCCGTCTTGGCCGTCGGGTTCGCTTTCAGGCATTTGTCCAATGCCTTGGCGATTGCCTCGTCTCGGAAGCCACAAGCGGAGAAGAAGGCATCGCGGGCTGCCATCTTCAAGTCCTTGATACACGTTGCCTGTGCTTTTTGGATCAGACAGTATTTCAAGATGCTGTCTCCATAAGTTGTGCCGATCGTTGCCCACCATTCTTCAAAGCGTTGCTCGAGAGTGGTTTTCTTGGCCATTCGAATCACCCAAGAAGATTCTAGCACCTTGAGGTGCGGCAAACCTACTCTTCTTGTTTCTCCATCCTCGTTTACTTAAGATGGAGCATCAAGAGGGGTGAACAAGAGCTCTATGCACTCGAAGCTGCGTGCCATCCGTCTAGTGGCCTTTGTTATCGCCTGCGTCGCTTGGTTGGGACTCACCGCCACAGCCGTCGTACCATCTTCGCTTGCTGATCTCGTCCAAGAGTTCGATGAATACTTGGCCTATGAGTACACGAAGACTCTCTCTACTCAATTCGATGGCCGAAGAGCCGGAACGGCTGGGGGCAATGCCTCAGCGCGATTTGTCGCGGCGGCCTTCCAGCTGATGGGGTTACAGCCCGCCGGCGATAACGGGACCTACTTCCAGAATTTCGAGATGCCCTTTCTGGAACTGGCAGAAACACCGAAACTCACCCTGCTGGATGACGCGGGACAGACAGTGAAAGACTTCCAGCACCGCGTCGACTTTCGCGAGTTCATCTTTGGCAATGCGGGACCCGGCCAAGCGGAAGCCGAAGTCGTCTATGTGGGCAGCGGAAGTCGGGATGAACTCTCCTCTGTCCCCCTTGCCGGAAAGATCGCGCTTGTCGTGCCACCCGCCGGCACCAACATCAATGCATCGGCCGTCGTCACGGAGGCGATGAATCAAGGCGCGGTAGCCGCTCTCATTCTCGCTTCCAGCGATGCCAGCGTGCAGATCAAGTCCTCGTATGTGATCAATCTCACACCCCACGCCATCCCTGCCATGCGGCTCACTCGCGCTGCAATCCATGCTCTGCTGGAGAGAAGCGGAGAGACCGTCGATACCGTCCGCAGCCGACCACCCTACGCGCTGGGGATACGTGTGTATCTATCTATCGTGCTTCAGCCCATTGTGACGGTCACCGTGAGCAACGTGTTGGGTCTATTGCCGGGAAGAGATCCGACTCGTAAGAACAGAGTCGTGATCATAGGAGGTCATTACGACCACGTAGGGCGTGATCCCAATGGCACCGTCTTTCCCGGAGCGAATGACAATGCTTCTGGGACAGCTGTTACCATGGCCATTGCGAAGCTCTTCACATCTCAAGGAGTCAGGCCCAAAGCTTCGATTCTCTTTGTGGCGTGGGGAGCGGAAGAGGCCGGACTCGTGGGCTCCAGCTATTATGTCGATCACCCCAAATTTCCTCTGAGCGACACGATCGCGTCACTCGTGCTGGACGTGGTGGGCCGAGGCGAGGGCCAGAGCGTCGAGGTAGAAGGAGATCCTGATTCGCTGCTTAGGGAGATCCGCCTCAGTGCATCGAGTTTGAAGTTGTCAGCGAATGTGGAGAATGGCGGAGGCGGCTCGGATCATGGGCCGTTCTTAGAGGCCAACGTCCCCGCGGCCCTATTCATCTGGGAAGGCAGTGTTCCGACTATCCACCGCCCAGATGACGCCATCGACAAGATCGATCCCGCAAAGCTGCGCCAGACCGGGATGCTGGTCGCTTTGACCGCGTTGAACTTGGCAGGAATCGAACCCTGAACGTGGGACGATGAAAAAACTTCGGCCGCGTGAGCTGCGCAAGCGCACGCCGACTCCAGAAGAAGTTGCGGAGATCCCTCGTCAGCCACTGATCTTTGTGTTGGACAACGTGCTGGATACCTTCAACGTCGGAGCGATGTTTCGCTTGGCAGATGGAGTAGCCGCTCGAAAAGTCTATCTGTGTGATCAGACGACGACACCGCCAAACTCGCGCATCCACAAATCCGCCGTCGGGACGGAAGCGTGGGTGCCCTGGGAGTATCGCGCCAGCACGGCGGAGGTGATCGCAGAGCTTCGGGAGTCGGAGCCAGAATGGAAGATCATCGCCATCGAGCAGTATCCAGGGAGTGTCCCCTATGATCGCTTTCGATCATCGCTACCGGCAGTTCTCATCGTCGGTCACGAGACGCGCGGGATCTCGCCGGAAGTGCTCCAGATGGCCGATATGGTCGTGGAACTTCCGATGCTGGGTGTGACACGCTCACTCAATGTGGTGGCCAGCGCAGCCGTGGTCGCTTACAAACTGCTCGAACGTTCAGCTTAATAGAGCAGACAGGTCTAAAACTCGCACCAGCCCACGTGAAAACCGAGTGCCGCGGCCACCTTCAGTAGCGTGTATAGTTCTCCAATGGCTGGGTCAGACTGCAGCTCGGGACGGCGGATCAATAGATTGCGCAGTTTCTGAGACTTCATGAACGAGTTGTACTCTTCTTGAGTTACAGTGGGCAGTTGGTAGCCCAGTGCCTCCTCGAACGCCTGGCGGGTGCTACGAGCAATGCTGTTGCTTCGAACGGGTGTTCCTGCTGGCAATAATTCCTGGTCGCTCAATTCACTGATGTTGGGAGTGCCCCGGACGTGCTGAGGCTCTGTCACCTTTTGTCGGATGAGATGGGCATCGAAGTAGGGAGCCTGCACAAGTAAGTGTAGATCATGAGGTGTGTGATCCTTCTTGTGCATCATAAGAGCAAGCATCATAAGTCCTCCTTCTCTTCGTGCTTCCGCTGTCCTCTAGGCATGCCGATAGACGATGCGACCTTTACTGAGATCGTAGGGAGACATCTCCACGGTCACACGATCTCCCGTAAGGATGCGGATATGGAAGCGACGCATTCGGCCTGCCGGGTAACAGAGGATCTCCGGCCCATCATCCAGCTGTACCCGATACATCAAGTGATTGGGTGCGGAGACGACCCGTCCTTCGCGTGTGATCAAGTCATCCTGGTTACTCACGAGGATTGCTCCTTTCGTCTCGTCCGCCTCCGACGAGAAGGATGCCCCGGTAGGGGCACGAAGTCCCGCTACCGGGGTCGTTCTCAAGTATGGGTCGCCGTGACTTACTTCGCGACGACGTTGACTGCACGCAAACCCTTGGCGTCTTGCTGGACCTCAAACTCGACTGCCTGGCCTTCGCGCAGCGACTTGTACCCTTCTCCCTTAATGCCAGAGAAGTGGACGAAGACATCGGCATCACCGCTGTCTTGCGTGATGAAGCCGAAGCCCTTGGCGTCGTTGAACCACTTGACCTTCCCAGTGGCCATCGATAAACCCTCCTAGAATCTGCGTGGGATTTGACCCTCTGGCTGCTCGACCCACGTGCGACGGGTTTACCGTTGGGCACCCTGGGCGACATACCGATGAGTCAGAACTTGGTAGGCTATACGTGTGAGTTTGCCTAGCAAGCTGCAGATGACAAAATTATTATACCATGTTTAGGGCGCGTTGTCTAGTACCAGCTTCAAACTTGTTGCCATCCGCCCATAACTGCGACACAAAGCACTGAACAGCTGGACACGGGCAATGGGCACGAGATTGACAGCCCCTCACGAGACCCCATACAATGCATCCAAGGGGGGAATGCAGCGATGGGGATGGCAAAGATTATTCATCTACTACTGGTCACAGCTGTTGTGGTGCTCTTTCTGGGCTCGGTGAGCGAGGCTCAACCCATTAAACCCGTCTTCACAAGCACAAGCCTGGATGGCCAACTGATCGGCCTAGAAACAGATCTGCAGTTTGGGATCTGGAAGCCGATAGCAGCCCTGGCGTACGGACTCGAAAGTAGACACGTTCGTTACAAAGCGGGTCTTATGCTGGCGATGGGGTTTGATCTTCCCGGTCTCGGACAGAGACTGGGAGATTTCCGCGCCGCGCTGGTCGATTGGCCCGACAGCCCCATCTTGGGAAGAGAGGGCCAAAGCGGCATTGAAGTAGGCTGGCGTCTGGGAAACACGCAGTTTTCCGGCTTCTGGGGGACACTCTGGCCACGGGAAGATGAAGCTCCTCAGATTCAATACCTTTCGATTGAGACATTCGATTCCTATCCCTTGCCCTTCGATCTTCAGCTGAGCAGTTCCTCCCACATGATCGTCGGCATGGTGTTGGCAGATGAGCCTGAGCGCAAGCTCTTCCAATCGATGACGCGCACGCTCACATTGAGCATGGGAGACCTTCGCCTGAGCGGGCGTCTGGGGATGCTGGAGAATGAAGCCCAACTGGAAGGCTTTGAGTTCACTACGGGAGTAAAAGGCATCACTCAATCACTCAAGGGAACCGAGTTCTGGAATGTGACCCTGGAGCGTACGTTCCCCATGTACGAGAGCGCCGTCGCTCTGCCTGTCCCGCCCGATCTCGCGCAGTTCCTGCCTGCCTCTCTACCCGTGGGGCTCCGAGGAGCCTTCTTCGTCCAGGCGGGTGGGGCAACACACAAGAAGAACCCAGAAGTAAGTAATGGTGCTACGAACGAGTTGGAGACGGAGATGCTGTTCAGCTGGGGAATCTCTGCCACGTTTTCCATCTCTGAGCTTCGCATTCAGACAGAGCTGATCTTCACCCAAGACGGTGAGACGAGATTCAACTTCGGCTTCTAAGTACAAAGTGAGGGGGGAGACGAACACGATGAAATCCACGCGCACACCAGTGATCTCATTCATGTTGGTCGTAACGCTACTGGGTGGGCTGAGTCTGCCATCCTCAGGACAGATCTTTGGCCTACCGGCCTTCGATCCGAAACTGGAGTGGCAGACGCTGGAGACGGAACACTTCCGGATTCATTTCCATCAGGGACTGGAAGGCGTGGCTCACGAAGCGGCGCTCATTGCGGAGGAGTCTTATCAGATCATTAAAGATGAATTCGGGCAAGCACCCGCAAAGCTCGATCTGTTCTTCGTGGACGCCTTCGATTTCTCCAACGGCTTTTCCAACCCGATCGCCGATCAAGTCGGGATCTTCACCTCGCAATATCGCCTCTCCGACTGGAGCAACATGAGGCTCGATTCCTGGTGGCGTATGGTCATCTTTCACGAGTTGGTGCATGCCGTTGATCTCGACCAGACGCGGGGTATCTCGCAAGTGTTGCGCGCGATCTTCGGGAAGATCGTACTGCCGAACCTCATGAAACCCGTGCCCTTCATGGAGGGCTTGGCCGTCTACGAGAAGTACAAACATCTGGGTGAATCGCGCCTCAACGACTCCCGAACACGCATGGTGATTCGCCAGATGGTTCTTGACAATCAGCTCCCCAGCTTTGATGAGATCCAGGGTGCCTACGACCGCTCCGAGTGGCCTTCTGTGGGACTGCTCTGGTACAACTACGGGTCTTGGCTCATGCGCTACGTTGAGGAGAAGTATGGGGAAGATGCCCTGGCGAAGTTCGACGCAGCCAATGCGCAGAAACCCTTAAATCTCTTATCGTTCAATGGTCTTGGCTTCGGAGAGAACCTCGACAACGTGCTGGAAGAAGCTGTGGGCGTACCGACCGATGAGTTGTATCAAGGATTTCGGATGTGGCTGCGAGAGCAGTTCAGTCCCGAGATCGAAAAAATTCAAGGGGAGAATCTGACGGGAGCTGTACGAGTAAGCACGCTGGGGTTCAACACAGCAAAGCCGGCTTGGTCACCTGACGGCAAGTGGATCGCATACAGGCACAGTGGGCCCGGTCGCGCGGGTTTACGACTCATCACCCCGCAAGGCGAAGAAGACCGCGAGATCGTCCCCGGAGGCACGGCGTCTTACCCCGCTTGGTCGCCCGATAGCAAGTCGCTCGTCTATTCCAAACTCGACTATGACAGCCCCTACTATATTCGGAATGACCTCTATCGCTACAATCTGGAGACGGAGCGTGAGGAGCGGCTGACCTGGGGCGAGCGGGCCTACTACGCCAAGTTCTCTCCCGACGGCCAGAAGATCTATTACGCCAAGAATATCGGGCGCGACGGGAGCACCGCTCTGGCCGTGCTGGACCTTAAGACCCGCGAAATTCGTACCATCAAAGAATTCCCGGATAACACAGGCATTATTCATTCCTTCGCGCTCTCTCCCGATGGGCAACAGATCGCACTCGCCATCTGGCGACGCGGCGGATATCAAGACATTTACCTCATGCCGACGGTTGGTGGAGAGCTTACGCCCATTACTCAAGACAAGAATCAAGACTCTGATCCCACCTGGTCGCCCGATGGGAAGTACATTCTCTTTAGCTCAGACCCGGATCGTATCTACAACCTCTATGCCTATCGATTGGAAGACGCAATACGATTCCGAGTGACGAACATGCTGACGGGGGCCTTCTACCCCACAATCTCCCCAGATGGCAAAGAACTCGCTTTCGAGAGTTACTCCAGCCAAGGCTACGACGTCTATCGCATGTCGTTCGATCCGCAAACCTGGAAACCTGTAGAATTCTCGAAAGAGACCATCCCGGCGTGGAAGGGTTACCCCACCACGCAATACCCTATTCGACCTTACAATCCCTGGCCGCTTCTGCTGCCCAAGTTCTGGTTGCCCACACCTTTGCCGGGAGGCGCAGGCATAGTGACGGCGGGCTTCGACCCGCTCTTTAGGCACATCTACAGTGTAGTCGCAGGTTGGGACTTCATGGCGAACGTGCCCTTCTACATGCTCTCCTACACCAACAATGAGTTCGTCCCGGTCACGTTTTATGCAAATGGAGAGGCCTCCGGAAGCAGTCACGGCTTGAGCGCTTCCGTGCCACTTTCGCTCTCTCTCGACCGCCAGCAATGGCTTGAGATCGGGTATGAACGATCTCAGCGAGAACTCAAGGACGAAACCGAGCGACCCGGTGTTCCACTCACCCTGCAAACCCTCTCTGGATCATACCGCTTCACCCAAGGGAGACAGCAGGATCTCTTCGGCAACCTACTGCAACTCTCCGTGAGCGGCGCGCTGACTCATGTTGCAGAGAGCAATGAGTGGCGTAAAACGTTTGTGCTCAACTGGCGAGAAGCATTTCGCCTGCCCATTCAAACCTCTCAGCTTGTGACTCTTCGGTTTGTGGGCGGCTGGACGGACGCCAAAGAAGAAGATGTTCAGTTTAAGTTGGGTGGACCCTACGGACAGTTCGTGCTGCGGGGCTTTGAGATGGAGGCTTTCACAGGCAAGCAAGCCATATCGGCGGGAGTGCAGTATGACTTCCCGCTCTTCTCCATCGATCGGGGGCTGGGCCGCTGGCCCTTCTTCTTCGATGATCTCGGAGCCCATCTCTTCGTGGATGCGGGGATGGCCGGGGACCGCTTGCGCTTGCAAGAGGTCAAGTTGGGGTTCGGTGTGGAGCTTCAGCTCTCGTTCACGTTGGGATACTTTGAGCAGTTGGGGTTGATCGTAGGAGTAGCTCAGGGACTGGGCCAATCCCAGCCGGTCTTCTACCTCAACGCCGCGATCCCAGGGCTCTTCTAGCCGATATGCGTTGGACGCTGGCCAGTGGCATCACCCTCGCTCGCTTGCTGTTCTTACCACCGATCATCTTGTTATTGCTGACGGGTCAGCGCTGGATCGCTTTTGGGTTACTGCTCATCGTGCTGGGAGGGGATCTAGTTGACGGGGCGCTGGCGCGGTTGAGAGCTGAAGTGACAGAGCTGGGAAAACTGCTCGACCCCCTCGTGGACAAGATCGTATTCCTCGCACTCTTTGCGGCACTCGTCTGGATCGGAGATCTCCCTTGGTTGGCGCTGGCGCTCCTGGCGATCTTGCAGGTCGGGATCGTCTTCGGAGCGCTCGTCTGGCTAAGGCGAAGGCAGAATGCGCCTGCGGCTCGACTATGGGGCAAGGTCGCTTCATTTGTGCTATCGCTGGGCTTGCTCGCTGCATTTCTTCATACGGAGTTGCAGTTTCCCTACTATGATGAATTGGTGTACGCCGGCATTGCCCTGGCCTATCTTGCTGGAATCGACTATCTTCTCAGTTATCTTCGAGCAATGAAAGCCCCTCTAAATAAGACCGAAATTCGGGCGGGGCAGGAGCGCTGAACTCGAGTCGTTGGCCGGTCTGAGGGTGCGTGAGACGAAGCTTCCAGGCGTGCAGCATCAACCGTTCCGCAGACTTGCTTCGGTTCTTTCGTCCATAGAGGGAATCCCCTACAATGGGATGACCGATGGCCGTAAGATGCACCCGAATCTGATGCGTGCGGCCGGTGTGAGGGCTCACCCGGAGCAACGTCGTGTCTTTCAGGCGCTTAAGCACGCGAAACTCTGTGATCGCCGGTCGACCTCCACGCTCTCGTACTCCCATGCGTTGGCGATGATGCAAGTCCCGCCCGATGGGAGCTTCAATGCGACCCTCGTCTTCTTCCACGCACCCATGAACGACGGCGAGATACGTCTTGTGAATGTGGCGATCCTTAAATTGCCGAATCAGATCGTAATACGCCATATCACTCTTGGCGAAGACGATCACGCCGCTGGTCTCTTTGTCCAGACGGTGGACAACGCCGGGACGCTCGGGAGCTCCTACGCCGGACAGCGTGCGAGCGTGGAGCAATCCCTGAACGAGAGTGCCTCGGCGGTTTCCCGCTGCCGGGTAGACGACAACGCCGGAAGGTTTATTGAGAACGGCAAGATCCTCATCCTCATAGAGGATGGATAGTTCCATCTCTTCTGGTTCGAGAGAGCAAGGTTCTTCAGGCAAGATGTGGATTTCCACTCTCGCTCCTTCGATGAGCGGGGCACTGGGCTTGGCCGGCTGGCCATTCACGGTCACGTGACCCTCGCGAATGAGCTTCTGGATACGGCTGCGGGAAAGCTCCGGCAAATGGAGACAGAGCCAACGGTCCAACCGCTGACCCTCACTCTCCGGTGGCACAATCCATTTCGTTGATCTCATAGACTCCCATCCCACTCTAGCAGCACGGCTGCGATTATACCGCGCCTACATCGTCAAGTCCTTGGCGTTCATCAGACAACTGACTTTCTCCTCCCCGGCACCTCAGAATTGATCTTTGAGGAATTTCGAGTATAATGAAGATCCGGTGTAGTATGGCGAACCGAGAAGATCTAACTGAGACGACAGAGGAAGTTGCCCCAGCCGCGGAGAGTAGAAGGCATCGGCTTGTGTGGCAGCTCCCATTTCCGTTCTCCACCGTCCGAAGCTCACCTGAGTGTAACCCTTCCTAGGGTCCAGAGCCCTCATGGCACAAGGAGCCGTGATGAAACGATGAATGTCGAGTTCTTGGAAGCGTTGGAAGAGATGGCGAAGGAAGAAGGCATCGAGCGCGAGGAGCTCTATGAGGCCGTCAAGAAAGGCCTGGCCGTGGCCTATATGGAGAAATTCGGCCCCGTCGAGAAGCTCGAGGTCGAAATCGACCACAGCTCCGGTGACATCACGATCGTTGCCGATGGGAAATCGGTGGATTTTGATCTCTCGCGGCTGGGCCGCATCGCCACCCGTCGTGCGGAGGAGACCATCCGCCAAGAGATCGTCAAGCACCGCCGCCAGACGATCTATGAACGCTACCACGCCCGCGTGGGGGAACTCATCAACGGCAGTGTTCACCGGTTTGAGGGCCGCAATGTCTGGCTCAACTTAGGGCAGGCGGAAGCCCTCCTCTCCGAAGAGGAGCGCATCCCAGGAGAGCATTATCGGCCCGGCCAGGTCTTGCGCACGTATCTCTTTCGCGTGGAAGAGACACAAGGAGATCCGCGGATTCTTGTTTCCCGTGCTCACAAAGAATTCGTGCGACAGCTTCTGAAACTAGAGGTTCCGGAGATCGAGAAGGGGCTTGTCGAGATCGTGGCCATCGCCCGCGAGCCCGGCGTGCGCAGCAAAGTGGCCGTACGCGCGCGCGCTCCGGAGATCGAACCCGTGGGAACATGCGTGGGCGCCTCCGGCTCGCGGGTCCGCGAGGTGGTCAAGGAACTCTCCGGGGAGAAGATCGATATCATCCGGTGGAGTGATGACCTACGGGAGTTGATTAAGAACAGCTTGGAACCGGCTTCCGTAATCCGCATGGAGCTGGATGAGGCGACCAAAGAAGCTCTGGTGGTCGTCCCCGACGATGAGCTGAGTCTGGCCATCGGCAAGGGCGGGCAAAACGTGCGACTCACGGCCAAGCTCAGCGGCTGGAACATCGAGGTCACAAGCCCAGAGGAGCTCGAAGAACAAACGATTCCTTCCGAAGAAGTCGTCCGGGAATGAAGTGGCCGCATGCGGCAACACGTGCTTCTTCGCCTATATCAGCTGACCCGCTATTATGCCTGGTGGGTACTGATCATCACCCTGGCGCTGGCCATTCTAGCACTCGTCTCTCTTCGAGATCTAAAGCTCGATAGCTCCTACCAGAAGCTCCTGCCTCGCAACGACCCCACGTGGGAGAAGTTCGATAAACAGCAAGCGTCTCTCCAGGAGTCGGAATCGATCACCATCTTACTTACTCTCTCATCGCCACCGTCCCTGCCCGGTGGAGGAGTCGCTCAACTCCTCGCCGCAGCTCAGCGCATTCAAGACGCCCTGTCGCACAGGGACGAGATCGCTTCCGTGAGCTATCGACAGACCGCGTCTCCACCGCCTTCCCTGCCGAACCTCTTGTACTTCAACGAGGAAAGCATGCAGGCGTTGAAGGAGCGGATCTCCCAGCTGCAGGGGGCTGTGGAGTCTCCGACGCTACTGACAGGACAGACGCGGCCTCTCGACAGGGTTTATGCAGACATCACGGCAGGTCTTCAGAAGCTCTTCAGCGGTCTGGCCGTTCTGAACCCGCAAGAACTGGCCGAGGCGCTTCAGCAGATCGGTACGACGCGGGATGAGCTTAGAGAGCTCAATCAACGAGTCGAAGAGGTCTTGCAGAAGCTGCCCACAGAGCTTCCCAAGATGGAGCAGCACGTGGACGAACTCGCTCAACTGACGAGCACCTGGCAGAGTGCCTTGCAGCCCTCTCCACGCCGAAGCCAACAAGATTATCTGCTCTCCAAAGATCAACAGGCGCTGCTGGTTCAGGTTTGGCCACGGCAGGCATCACGAATCAGTTTGGACTACAACCGTCGGATCACCCACATGGTGCGGGATACTCTCTCGTCGCTGGATCTGGAGTCGCAAGGGGTTCGCTGGGGACTGCGAGGGCCCTACGTCTTCAGCACGGAATCCGATGATGCCCTACGCAGAGATATGGAGCGGACGGCGCTCATCACCCATGTTGGGGTGCTGCTGCTGTTCATTCTTGTCTTGAAGCGCGTCTTCTATCCGCTGCTCGCCATGCTGCCCATCTTGATGGCTCTGATTCTCACTCTGGTAGGAGCCAAGCTCGCCTTTGGTGGGCTGAATCTGCTTACGGCCTTCTTACCGGCGATTGTGCTGGGCATGGGGATCGACTATGGGATTCAGTTTGTCAGCCACTACATTGAGGAGCGCGGTCGCTCGCGTCGCATTGCGCCCGCCCTGCGGGCCACCCTTTTGACCAAAGGCAACGCCATGCTCATTGCTGCCAGCGCGACGTCGCTGGTGCTGATTGGCCTCGGTGTGGTGTCGCGCTCCACGGGGCTTTCGGAGATGGGATTCATCATCGGATTGGGAGTATTGCTCTCGTGTCTGCTGACGTTGATGGTATTGCCTGCTCTGATTATCGCGGCTCACACGTTCTTGGGGAAGCGGTTTCGGGGGCGACCCTCCCGCCCCTGGAATCTGCGCCCGGCAGCCAACTTGTTGCTACGCGGGCGCTGGGTGGTGCTCGTCCTCGTCTTAGTAGGAAGCCTGGTGATGGCGATTCCCGCCAGTCGCGTGCAGTTTTCGTTCATTACGGAAGCGCTCATGCCGACGAAGTTGCCTGGCCAGCAAGTGACGGCGTACATCACACAACACTTCGAATTGCAACAAACCCCTGATGTCGAGAACTACTTTCTCTTTTTCCTGGAGCCGAACGAGCAGCAAGTGCGCCAGGTGGCACAGCAGTTGGATCAGCTAGAAGCCGTCGATCGCGTCACCAGCTATTACAGCTACATCCCAGATCCTGCCGAACTGGAAGGCATCAAAGATCGGTTGCGATTGCTGCGGGCGCTCGATCCGCTCGACTGGCTTGAGAAAGCTTCTCTACAGCTTACATCGCTTCAGGAGCAATTTGCCCGCCGCCAGGCACTGAGAGTGGAACTCGCCCGCCTGGAAGAAGTGTTGGAGGACGGCCGGGAAGACGTGTTCCGATGGGATCAGGCCCTTGCGGACGAGCTGGCGTCCCTTCGGGATTCGACGTCTGCCATTCGCGCGCAGCTGGAGCAAGTGAACCCCGCACAGTTGGAGGACGAGATCCAAGTGGTGCGAGTAAAGCTCGCGGCGTTGATCGAGCAAGTGATGCCCAGCCTGCAAATGATCCCTACGCCAGAAGAGATCGATCAACTCATCCAGAACCCTCCGGCGGAGCTGCGCCGCTTCTTCTTCACCCCAGAGGGTCAGACGAAGATCTATGCACATGTGAAACCGGAATGGCTCTGGAACAGCATTCTCTATGATCAGTTTATCCGTGAGGCCTCCGCCATCTGGGGCGACTTTTTGGGTGCTCCCATGATCCGCGCTGCCTTGGAGAATTACATGCAGCAAGATTTCTGGCGATCTACCGTGCTGGCTGTGCTCATCATTCTGGCCGTCATGTGGCTCAACTTCCGGCGCTCGCACTCACAAGGAGCCACCTGGCTCTCGTTGGCCACCTTGGCTCTGGGATACCTCTGGATGTTGGGAACGCTTAAACTCCTCGGGATTGACTTCAATGTGGCGAATATCTTGATTTCGGCTCTGCTCATCGGTCTTGGGGTGGATAACTGCGTCTATCTGCTTCAACGCCACCGGGATCTGGGAGGCCGTTCCATCGAGCGAGCCACGGCCTCGACGGCCCTGCCCATCGTGGCCAATGCGTTGGCTACGATGATCGGCTTTGGGAGTCTAATTCTAGCGGAGACCCCGGCGCTGCGGGTCTTGGGGGAATCGGCTGTGCTAGGCATCGGCTTTATGACACTCTTAAGCTTGACGTTCCTGCCCGCCGTGCTGGCGTTGCGCCAGCGTTGATGACTTCCCGTACCCGACGTTATAATGCGACCATGCGTGGATTGTGCAGATGGGATGGAGTGAAATCCAACGTGGGAAAGAGGTGCAAGTGGGATGTTCGAAGGGAACATGATGATACTCTGGCTGGTCTTGATTGCCATCGTCTTGCTGGCTGGTGGCTACTGGGTGGGCGCCCGGCGTTCAGCTCGCCAGCGAGCAGAAGACCGTCGCCGCGCCGAAGAAGAGCGGACCAAACACGAAGAGCTGGCGAAGACATATGAACAACGGGTCAAAGAGGCTGAGGAAAACGAGTATCGCCTTAGGCGCCAATTTGAAGAAGAGCGGGCGAAGTATGACGAACTGCGTCGTGCTCACGAACAACAAGAGAAGCACTGGCAAGAAAGCGAGAGACGGCTGCGGCATCGCGAGGAGAAGTTGGAGCAGTTGGAAGAACGGCTGCTTCGGCGTGATCAGCGACTCGACCAGAAATCCGCGGAACTGCAGAAGATCGAAAGCGCCCTGAGTGAGGATCGCGAGCGGATCTTGCAGCTCATCACTCAGGGGGAAGCGCTCTTGGCGGGGGAGCGCCAGCGCCTCGAGGAGCTGGCGGGACTCACCCAAGAACAGGCACGAGAAGAGTTGATGAAACGGGTGAGCGAAGAGGCCGAGCACTTTTTTGCCAAGAAGATCCGTGAACTCAAGGAACGAGCGGAAGAGACGGCAGAGCGCGAGGCGCGCAAGATCGTCGCCACAGCCATTCAGCGATACGCCGCGGATGAGGTGGAACTCTCGACGGTGAGCCTCGTGCCTCTTCCCGACAATGAATTCAAAGGACGGGTGATTGGGAGAGAAGGGCGCAACATTCGCACCTTCGAGGCACTTACGGGCGTGGATGTCTTAGTCGATGACACGCCGGACACGGTGGTGTTGTCATGTTTCAGTCCCATTCGGCGCGAGATCGCTCGGTTGGCATTGCAGAAGTTAGTCGAGGATGGGCGGATTCACCCCGCCCAGATCAAAAAACAAGTAGAACAGGCCCGAGAGCGCGTGGCTCAGCGCATCAAAGAAGAGGGCGAAAAGGCAGTCATGGAGGCCGGCTTGGACGGTGTCCATCCGGAGCTGGTGAAGCTCTTGGGGCGCTTGAAGTTCCGCACAAGCTACGGCCAGAATCAGCTGCAACACTCGTTGGAAGTGGCGTTCATCGCCGGAGCCTTGGCCAATGAGCTGGGACTCGATCCAAAGCCTGCTCGTCGAGCGGGATTGCTCCACGATATTGGAAAAGCCGTCGATCACAAGGTGGAAGGGTCCCACTCCCTCATCAGCGCGGAGCTGGCTTGGCGGTATCACGAGCCAGAGGACATCGTCCACGCCATCGCGGCCCACAACGAAGAGGTGGAACCCCAGTCGGTTCTGGCGGTGCTCATCCAGGCGGCTGACACGCTCTCTGCCGCACGTCCGGGAGCCCGTCAGGAGACCTTCGAGGCTTACGTCCAGCGCTTGAGCGCTCTCGAAGAGCTGTGCCATTCCTTCCCGGGCGTAGAGGAAGCCTACGCCATTCAGGCGGGGCGCGAGGTGCGTGTCATGGTCAAACCCGAAGAAGTGAGCGATGATATCGCGGCCAAGCTATCGTTCGAGATCGCGCGCACCATCGAAGAAGAGCTGGATTATCCCGGAGAGATCAAAGTACAAGTGATTCGTAGCGTACAGTTCACCGAGCGCGCCCGCTAGTGAGTTCTCGAGCGCCTTGGTTGTACGGGAGATTCCATTCAGCTATACTAAGACACGCACGCAGGAGGCTCACGATGGGTATTCTCAAGGTTTCCGCTCACTCGAACGCGACGGCGACAGCCGGGGCGCTGGCCAATACCATCCGACAGCAGGGACAAGCGGAGCTGCAAGGGATTGGTCCAAAAGCCGTCAATCAGGCAGTGAAAGCCATTGCCATCGCCCGCAGTTATCTGGCTTCCAGTGGCGTCGACCTGGTGAGCCTCCCGGACTTCGTCGATGTCGAAATCGACGGCCAGCCCCGCACCGCTGTGCGCTTTCTTGTCAAGCCGCGACACCTTCTCGTGAAGGGTGATCAGGGTGCCAAAACTCCGACAGAGATGACAGAGATGGCCGCTCCTCCGCGAGAGTCCGCTTCTTTGGGAGATGCCCTCTCTGGCAAATCCATAGCGGATCTCTCGGAGGAGACGCCTTGACCGAGCGATCCATCGGAAACCACTAGAGGGAAGCCGCGTGAAATCTCAAACTGAGGTGAAGGAATTACCATGCCACGAGCACAACATGGACGCAAACTCTGGGTGAATATTGTCCTTTGGGGGATCATCATCGGATTTGGCCTAGGAGTGATCATCTACTTCATCCCAGGAGGCTTCCAGATCCTAGACACAAACCCCGATCAAGCGCAAGACGCAGCGCTGATCGTCAACGGGGATAAGATCTTTCAGTCGGAAGTCGATTTCGCCTTGCAGTCGCTCATCGAGCAATATCGTCAGCTCTATCAACAGATCCAAAGCGATTTCGACGAGCAGCTCCAGGGGGCCAGCGGCGCCTACTATCAACTACAGCTACGCTCCCAGGCAGCAGATGGCTTGATCCGAAACCAGATTCTAAGACAAGAGGTTCGCAAGAGGAAGATCTCCGTTCCGCAGACGCAAGCAGATCTTAGGT
>JBBIPG010000007.1:0-54259 GCA_037442925.1 Candidatus Fraserbacteria bacterium
CCAGAGTGCCGCACCATTTGCTGTGATCGGTGGAGTAACGCAAGAGGGGATCTGGATGGAAGAGAACGGGAGCACAGTCGGATTAGCAGATCGCGGGTATGAACACTAAGTAAGTAGAGAGAGAAGAACTATCTCTCTAGCCTCGGCGCGATGAACTGCAAGAACTCCGCCCGCGTCTTGGCAGCCTTTCGAAACGATCCCTTCATCGCACTCGTCACCATCCACGCATCGCGCTTCTCCACGCCGCGCATCGCCATGCAAAGATGCATCCCTTCCACCACAACCCCAAGTCCCAACGGGTGAAGGGCCTCCTCCAAAAAGCAGGCGATCTCCTCGGTCATGCGCTCCTGAAGCTGCAGCCTCCTGGCAAAGATGTCCACAACCCGCGGGATCTTGCTCGCCCCGATCACTCGGCCTTTGGGAATGTACCCCACGTGCACGTGGCCAAAGAAGGGAATGAGATGATGCTCGCAGAGACTGAAATACTCGATGTCCTTTACTACAACCATGGAGTCGTAGTCCACCCTGAAAATGGCATCACCCACGATGTGCTCTATGTTCACGCGATAGCCTTGGGTAAGCTCATCATACAGCTGCGCCACCCGACGCGGAGTCTCTCGCAAGCCCTCTCGCCGGGGGTTTTCCCCCAATTCCAGGAGCAACTGGCGCACCAGCTCCTCTAGGGAAGTCAGACTCTGGCTCTTTTCATTGATGCGATCTCGCATGATGAATTCTATCCCTTGATATTGCAGATGGGGACCATCTTGGCCACTCTGGTTCCGATGCCCACCTCGTGAGAGACCCGCACGACCTCATCCAGATCTTTGTAGGCGCCGGGAGCTTCTTCCGCGATGGTGGCCTTGCTCTGACCGCGCACGAAGATCCCTCGCTCCTTAAGCTCTCGCGTGATCTCGTCCGCTCGCCATTGACCCTTGGCCTTCGTGCGGGAGAGCACTCTGCCCGCGCCGTGAGCCGTGCTGCCAAACGTGAGATCGAGCGCCGCCTGAGTCCCCCGCAGCACGTAGGACCCCGTGCCCATGGAGCCTGGAATGATCACAGGTTGTCCCACATCTCGATAGGCCCGCGGCAGCTCCGGCCGTCCCTTGGGGAATGCTCTTGTAGCTCCTTTGCGGTGGACGTAGACCTCTCTCTCTCTGCCGTTGACTCTGTGAACTTCTTTCTTGCCGATGTTGTGAGCCACATCGTAGAGCAAATCCATTCCCAACTCTCGCCAGCTTGTTCGGAAGATCTGCTCGAAACATTCTCGTGCACGGTGCATGATGAGCTGGCGATTGCACCAGGCATAGTTGATGGCACAATTCATGGCTTTATAGTAGTCCTGGCCCGCCGCGCTTTGGGTAGGCGCACAAGCCAACTCACGGTCAGGCAGCGTCGCGAGAAGATCTCGGTGTTCCTGTTCCACTCTTCTTAGATAATCTGTGCAGATCTGGTGACCGTAGCCCCGCGACCCACAATGGATCATGATCACGATCTGATCTTTGAAAAGCCCGTATTGACGAGCGATCTCTTCATCGAAGACTTCCGCAACTCGTTGAACTTCGAGAAAGTGATTCCCTGAGCCCAAAGACCCCAACTGTTCGCGACCGCGGGCCTTGGCTTCGTCGGAGACACACGAGGGATCTGCACCGGGTCGAAACCCCTCGTCCTCGCAATGAGCCAGATCCTCTTCGACACCATACCCTCTTTGAAGGGCCCACTTGACTCCAATGCGAGCGACCTCGTCCAATTCACTGGATGACAGCTTCCCTACGATGCTCCCCTTGCCGATGCCCGTGGGGATCTGGGAGAAGAGCATATCGACAAGCTGCTGCTCTTTGCCCTTCACATCGTCGTATTGAAGATTTGTCTTGCAGACGCGCACGCCGCAATTGGAGACCACAAACCCGTTGGCGATAAAGTTATGGTCTGGATGGTCAACCGTAAAGTCGTAGACGTAATCATCAAAGTCTTCCAAAGGCTCAAGGCGAACGATGCGATCCCAAACCATGCCGCTCTGATCCAGACCGGCAGTGTTTTCCTCTAGATACTCATGGAAAGTGGGGAAATCGCTCGCGATACGTACACCTGTCGCTCTTTCTTCGTAGAGCGAGCGCTCGATGAAGCGGCGATTGACGAGAGGACCTTCGAGCTCTGAGTAGATGCGGGACGGAGATAGACCCGTGGCTTGCATGGCGAAAGCTTCTTCTACAACGTGCTCTCTAGCTTCCAAGGTCCGCTGCTTCAGTTTAAGATACTGAACAGCAGAGTTGGCGAGAACACGGCGTTCTCGGTTGTACTCAAAACCCACCTTGCTCCAAAGGTTGAGTAGGCTCTCCAGCTCAGAAGAGAGGATAAGCCTCAGCCGATAAGAGATCGAGCTGTCGCGGTTCACCTGCTCTCTACGAACGCTGATCTTCTTCGTCTGTACGCCGAACTCTTCTAGGAGCCGCGCGATATCTTCTAAGAACTCTCGGCCGCTATCGACAAAGCCCTCGCGCTTGTTCATCGAGAGGACAGGCGCATAGAAGTTATATCCATGGTGGGTCAAGGTTTGAGGAGAAGTAAGCTCTGCGCCAAAGAGGGCTGCCAAAAAGAGCCTTTTCTGCCAGAGTGGCGCTCTAAAAATCCAAGTTGGGAGCTTGTAATCTTGAAGGGTTTTATTGCCATAGGGAGTGCCTAGGGTTACGAGCAATACCGCTAAACTCGTACTGTGCACGAGGAAACTGTTCTCGCGATGTTGGAAGCGGTACTCGGCATACGTGGTCCGAATGCGATGATCACGCTCTCGAGTGTAGAGTTGAGTGGGTCCATAACCGAGAGATGTGAGATCATCACGAATTTCCGCTAGATCCTCTGTCTTGCCATAGAACGAGATCTGGCCTTGTCGGCGGCGATTTCCAAACGAGATGGAACCATCTCCGGTCACGAATCCTAGAATTTTAAGCAACAGAGGAAGTTGTGGAGAGCTGAAGCGCAACGGCAGTAACCCGCGCGCTTTGAGTTGATTCAAGATCTGGACCTCAGCGTTACCAGCCGTGCCCTTGCCTAGCCGACGGGAGACGGCGCGAATCTCCTCATCGCTTATGATCACGTCATTACTGGGAGGTTGGTAGGGCACACCCTGGAAAGGGTAGAGAGCTACACGATCTCCAACATGAAGACGGCCTAGTTCGACCATGCCCTCTGGGGTCCAGAAAGGATGATCGGCCGTGGCCTCGATCTCGTCCCCACTCTCGGTGACCAAGCGGTAGACTTGATCTGTCGGGCGGAGCTTGAGATACCGTAGAGGCCGAGTGGTGGCATTTTGATGCGCATGGAAATCCTGACACAACAAACTGGATTCTTGCCAAACAGCCTCCATCTCGCCGATTGGGCGATAGTAGCCGTCCTTATGTAACACAAGGGCATTCCCGGTGAGGCAGTTCACGTCGTATCCGATCGCCCCAGGTGAAATGACGCCGTGCTCGGCATCGAGGGCAGCCACTCCTCCCACGGGGAATCCGTAGCCTTGATGAGCATCGGGAAGAGCGAGTGCATATTTGTGAATGCCCGGCAGATGCGCCGCGTTTCTAAGCTGAGTCAACGTCGCGTCCTGCTGGATTTTCTCTAGAAGAGCCTCACTGGCAAACACGCGGGCGGGAACGCGCATCCCACCCTCTTGCGGGATCTCCCAGATGTGCTCTGCGATGCGTTTGAGTGAAATCTGGCTCAGGGCAATCCCCTCCTTCGGATACCAACAGCGCAACTCGCAATTCATTATACGAAATCGCTCTGCTCTTCCCAATGATCTGGGTTCAGCACGCCTGTGGAGAAGCGCCTTGGTGATTGACAAGAAGGTAAGCCCTTTGCCTCCCGCCCGTTCCGCTTGCTACACTTCACTTAGCCAACGAGGGAGATGCCGAAAGATGACTGCCAACCTCACGCCCGAATACATGGAGGCCGATAAGCGGTATCGTCAGGCTAAAACGCTGGAAGAGAAGATCGCCGCCCTCAAAGACATGATGACTCTCGTCCCCAAGCACAAGGGGACGGAGCGCATGCGCGTTGAACTCAAGAAACGCCTCGCCAAACTCCAAGAGGAGGCGCAAAAGAAACCCAGGGTCACCCGCACTCAGACCTGGGAGCACATCGACCGAGAAGGAGCAGGGCAAGTCGTCTTGGTGGGCCTGCCCAATTCCGGCAAATCCTCCCTGCTGGCAACCGTCACGAATGCCCAACCGGAGATCGCAGACTATCCGTTCTCGACCTTCCGCCCGACGGTCGGCATGATGCCCTTTGAAGACATCCAGATCCAACTCATTGACCTGCCACCACTTTCGGAATTCACGGAATCGTGGGTCTTTAGCCTCATTCGCCAAGCCGATGTCGTAGCTCTTCTGGTCGATCTCAGCCAGCCAGACCCAGCCGAAGATGTCATGGCGGCACTGGGCCTTCTTGAGAAATCTCGAATCCAACTCGTAGGCAAGAATCGTCAACCGATCGACGGCTCCGGATCGGGCATGAGCAAGAAGACTCTACTATTGGCCACCAAGCTCGACGCTCCGGAGAGCACCGAAGCGTTCCAAGCACTGCAAGACATCTATGGCAACGAATATCCGTTGGTGGCCATCTCGGCCCGCAATGGCCAGGGACTCGACGCCCTGGGACGCGCTCTCTTTGATCTTCTAGAGATTGTGCGCGTCTACACGAAGAAACCCGGCCAGCCTCCTTCCAAAGAGACCCCCTATGTGCTTCCCCAAGGGAGCACCATTACCCAAGTCGCCCAGGCGATCCACCATGAGCTGGCCCAGAAGTTCGAATACGCGCGCGTCTGGGGATCAGCCGAATTCCCTGGACAGCGAGTAGAGCGCGATCACGTTGTCCGGGACGGCGATATCATCGAGATCCACGCTTAATTCTCGATGGTCGATGCGGCCAGAAGTTTGGTCACGAACTCGATAAAGCCCGTAGCCATTCCACGGACTTCCATCGGGGACATGGCATCGACTCTCACCATCAGGGTTCGACGCGCACCCGGCTCGAGGGTTCCCAAGCTTTGAGTGTAGATCATCCGCTTGCCCTCAAGGAGAAGGAGCGTGGCCAACGCCACGGTGAACGGCCCTCGGTTCTCGACCGTGACCCGGAATAGACCAGGTGCTTCGGCCATGCCCATCATTTCCACCGTAAGGCTCTGTTTCAGCAGTTCGCTCTGTAATCGGATTACGTTGCCGCGGAACTCGGCCAGCTTTGCCTCGAGACGCTCTGCCCCTTCTCGGTGACCGTGCGCACGCATTGTCTGGATTGCCTGCTTGAATTGCTTGAGTTTCGCGCTGAAGCGGTCAGATAGGTCCGAGAGAGCCGGGAAGAACTCCCGCAGGCGTCCACTCTGGAGTAGCTCCTTGCCCCACAGAGCAATGTCTTTCAGATCTTCGAGAGGAGGCAGCATCGGCTCCTCAGGGAACCCATACGGCGGCATCGAGGGCATATGCATGGGGGGCTCTTTCTGCTCGACGCTGGGCTTTCCCTTAAGAAGAGCCTCAAAGCTCTTTAAGAGGTCCGCCTGAGAGCCCAGCAGCTTCTCGAAGCTGACCGTGAAGCCATAGAGCGCCCTCGGCGGCAGACGATGAACTTCGACCAGACAGTGAAGCATGCCCTCAAAACTGCGAAGGAGTTCCGTCTGACCTTTCAGCAATCTCTCGAAGCTCGCCACAAGCTCGAGAGGAGGCAGGCGGTGGCGATGGATCAACGCCTCGAAACTGCCGAGAAGCTTGGCCTGACCGTGCAAGAGTTTTTCAAAGCTGGCCACGAGATCGGGTTCTGGTCGTTGGCCTGGTGTGCACGCGTAGGGACGCGCAAGGCCTTCGTAACTCTGGAGCAGTTTCGCTTGCTGATAGAGAAGGTTCTCAAAGCTCCTGAGCAACTCTACGGGTGGCAGCTCGAACTTCCCTACGAGCATCTCGAAGCTCTGAAGGAGTCCCGCCTGACGCCCAAGCAGATCTTCAAAACTCCTTATGAGATCAGTAGGAGCCATCGGTGCCGGAGGCTTAGCCAAAAGCGAGGGAGCGTATGTTGCCCAACTGACCGATACCATCAAGAAGAACATCATAAGGACTACCGGCGCTCTGAATCGACCCATGATCCCTCCTTTGGATCTTTGAATCGCTTTACTTCCATCTTACGCTAGGGACGGCACGAGAGTCAACTTCCCTGGCGGCTCCGAACCGAGCCGCTATAGAACGGGCGTTTTACGATCTCTGCTTGTTTGCGCTGCCCTCGGATCTCCACCTCGATTGTCTGACCCAGATGGCCCTTCGTCGTGAGAAAGCCCATACCGAGAAACTGCCCTAGTGTCGGGGATTTCATCCCGCTGGTCACATAGCCAGCTTCTTTGCCATCGCAATAGATTCTGTAGCCCTGACGGGGGACGCCGGGCTCGATCATCTTGAACCCGATCAGAAACTTTCTTCCGCCCTCACGCTTCTGGCGCAACAAGATTTCTTTGCCCGGATAATCCACGGGTTTGTCTTTCACAGTCCAGCCGATCCCTGCCTCCACGGGAGTGGTCTCCTCATCCAATTCGTGGCCGTAGAGCGGAAGCGCCGCTTCAAACCGGAGCGAATCCCGTGCACCCAGGCCAATGGGCGGAACTCCTGCTTTGATGAGATCTTTCCAGAGTTGGACGATGACTATCGGGGGACCGTAAATCTCAAAACCGTCTTCTCCCGTGTAGCCGGTGCGCGAGATGAGAACGGGCTCCTTTTCCAGCTCGGTCTCCACGGAATAGAAATACTGCACGCGAGAGAGGTCGACTTCGACCTGTCGTTGGAGTGTCTCCTCTGCCTTGGGACCCTGTACGGCGAGTTGAGCGTAGGCACTGCTGAGGTTGACGACCTTCGCATTCGGGAAGCGTGCAGATATCATCTGCATCCAACGATAATCTTTCTCTGTAGTCCCAGCATTGACGACCAGCAAGTACTTTTCTGGCAGGCGGAATACCAGAAGATCGTCGAGTGTGCCGCCTTGCTCGTTACAGATAGAAGTGTAGAGCGCTTGGTCTGTCTTGAGCTTGCTGGCGTCGTTGGTGATGAGAAATTGCACCAGATCGAGCGCGTTTTGGCCCGTGATCTCGATCTCGCCCATGTGGCTCACGTCAAAGACGCCTACGTTCTCCCGCACGGCGTGGTGTTCTTCGAGGATGCCAGCGTATAGAATGGGCATCTCCCAACCGCCAAATTCGACCATCTTAGCGCCCAGCTTGCGATGAAGTTCGTATAAAGGGGTTCGTTTCAGATCCATGAGTATCAGGCCTCGCGAGAATTGTACGCTCTCTTTCTGGAGGCACGCAAATGCCGGTTCGTATGGGGGCTTGACTTTCAAATCCATTTATGATAGTATAACGTGTAAAATACGCGTATCACTCTTTGATAAGCTCTTGACGAAGGCAGGCGATGAGGAATGGCTAGGGCGACCAGATACTCTAGAGGAGCACAGCATCTTTTCGTGCTAGTGATGCTCTTGCTGCTAGTCCTCACGTTTGCGTGTGGGACGGATGCTACCGCGGCCACTCCGGGTTCCGTGGTCATTAACGAGGTCGCCTGGATGGGAACGCAAGCCAGCACCAGTGACGAGTGGATTGAACTATTCAACACAACTGATCAAGATATTGATCTTACAGGTTGGACACTCGTGGCTCTAGATGGAACTCCCAGTATTACGCTCTCTGGCATTGTTCCTGCTCAAGGCTTCTTCTTGCTAGAGCGCACTGATAACGACACAGTAAGTGACATTGCAGCGGATCAGATCTATACGGGGGCGCTGGAGAACGATCCAGATGCAGAAATCCTTCTCTTGAAAGACGCAACGGGCAATCCAATCGACAGTGCCAACGGCGACGGGGGCTCCTGGCCTGCGGGCAACAGCACGACTCGGTCTACGATGGAGCGAATCAATCCTCTACTCCCTGACTCCGATGCAAACTGGGCTGCCAACAACGGGATCGTGCGCAACGGCCTCGACGCTGACGACAAGCCCATCAACGGCACACCCAAAGCTCAAAACTCCACGACTATCGTGAAGATAAACGCGCCTCCAATCGCCAACGCTGGCCCTGATCTGATCACGAATGAAGGCGTCAGCGTCACCCTTGATGGCTCCGAAAGCTATGATCCCGACGGCGATGCTCTGACATGTACCTGGGACCCCGGCGATGGCTCCGTGACACTCGCCGGCTGTGTCGTTTCTCATGCATACGCCGATATCGGCGTCTTCACAGCCACCCTCACCGTAGACGATGGTCACGGCGGAATCGGCGTAGATACCTTGACCGTCACCGTGAGGGCACCCCCCAGCAAAGGCGATGCCAACGGCAATGGAGCGATTGACCTCCACGACGCCATCCTCTGCGCTGAGATCGCACTGGAACTGAGAACGCCCACAAATCGAGAAGAAGCGACGTGTGATGTTGCCGCTCCGTTTGGCGTTATCGACGGGCGCGACGTCGTGCGTATTGCGGAGAAGCTGCCATGATCTCTCGGAGAGTTTTTGTAACATCTCTCGGCTTGCTGGGACTCCTTACTCTCTTGCTGGTTATGTTAGTCGGTTGCGTTCAAATCACAAAGCCCACGCTGATGGTGGAAAACCTTCGATTGGAGCCGGGAGAGACAGCCACGCTGCGAATCATCGTCTTCCACATCGAGGGCTTGCAAGTCGTGCAAGTGGGGCCCAGGGGAGCGCTCACGTTCGATCCCGAAGTCATTCAAATCCAGAGCATAAACGGCAAGAACGGCTTTCAAGTCTTTGCCAGCTCCATCGACAACGATGAGGGGAAGATCCTTTTTCTTGCCGCTTATCCCGGTGGAGGGTTGAGCGACGGAGTGATATTGGAATTGGAAATCCAAGCACAAGGTTCAGTGGGGGCGAAGACACGCATTGAACTTGCCCAAATCGATCTTATGGCCGATGAAGAGGGAAACGAAATCGAAGCGTTCGATCTTCGAAGCGGAACAGTGACCATCGAGTCAACAGCCTCGCAGTGATTTAGATCCCTTCCCGTTTGGGATCGCGGGTCATAAGCTCCGTGAGCTTCTCCAGGGGGTTCGCCCCTTCGTAGAGCACTTCATAGACGGAACGTGTAATGGGCAAGTCAATCTCACGGGCGCGCGCGAAGCGGTGGATAGCCTGTGTCGCGTAAACTCCTTCCGCCACCATCTCCATGCTGGCTAAGACGTCCTTCAAGGACTCCCCACGTCCGATGCGCTCACCCACAGCACGATTGCGGCTTCTCTTCGACATGCAGGTGACGACGAGATCCCCCAAGCCGGCCAGACCAAAGAATGTCTCCTTTCGAGCACCCAGAGCAACGCCCACGCGGGTCATCTCGACCAGCCCTCGAGCAATCAGAGCCCCCTTGGCATTGTCTCCATACCCCAAGCCATCCGAGCAGCCCGCCGCCAACGCGATCACGTTCTTGATCGCTCCACCCAGCTCCACTCCCATCAAATCAGCGCTGAGGTAGACCCGAAAGCGCTCGGTCATGAGCGCTCGCTGAAGACGCTTGGCTTGAGGCGTATCCTCACCGGCCAGCACGACCGTTGTGGGATAATCACGCGCGACTTCCGTGGCAAAGCTGGGCCCGGAGAGCGCAAAGAGGTTCGTAGTGCCCAGCTCCTCACGCAACACCTGAGACATCGTGAGCAAACTCCCATCGGAGCGACGATGCTCAATGCCCTTAATTAGACTCACCCAAGCTGCATGTTGACCGCTTTCACCCAACTCCGACTTGAGCCGACCTGCCAGATCTCTTAGTGCAAACGAGGGCACGGCAAGAAGATACAGATCGCGATCTGCAAGCTCCCCAAGATCATTACAGACCGTAAGCTGCTCAATAGGTAGCTTCACACCCGGCAGGTACCGTCGGTTTTCGCGTTGAGCGTGGATCTGATGGGCCAGTTGCCGATTGCGCGCCCAAAGACTCACTCGATGGCCCTTCCGGACGAGCAGGCGCGCCATCGCCGTGCCCCAACTGCCCGCTCCAATCACGGCAGCATCGAGCGTTTCGGAGAAAGGCATGTCGTAGTGACTCAGCGCTTGTCGGTCGGTAGGGTTGCCGATATGAACTGACAGGGACAGAGTCGGCCCTTAATGGCCGGTGATTGCAGCCATTCGATGGCCACAGCCAGATCGTTCCTTTCCAGTCGGGCTCGAAGCTCCGGCAACATCGATTCCAGCTGCTTGCCCAGCTTCTCCAGCAACGGCTTGATGAGTACCATCTCCGCTTCACCGCCCGAAATGCCAGCTTCCTTGAGCAGCTCATCTGGGCTCATGTAGAGGCGATTCGCAAATTTGCCGAGCGCCTCCAGTGCTGCTGGGTACTCATCGTTGTTTGCCTGATCCTCGATTTGAACCAAGAGCTTGGAAAACTGCTGGAGAACAGCTTGGGAGGCGGTTGCGAACTGAGGCAGGGATTGCTCAAAAGCCCGTAGCTCGTTGCGCACTTTAAGCAGCGCAGGATACCAATCTTCCACAGAGAATCCGGCTTCCGGCGTGAGTCCCACCTCTTGCACGGACTGGCGATCGGGGGTGAGGTACTCCGCCGTGGTCAGCCAGATCACCGCCCCATCGCGGAGATCGAACCGCGTCTGGATGACGCCCTTGCCGAATGTCCGCTCACCCATCAAGACACCCATGTCATTATCACGAATTGCAGCAGCCAGGATCTCGGAGGCGCTGGCCGTTCCCTGGTCGACGAGGACAGCAATCGGCCAGTTGGGTAGAGTATTGCCCGTGCTACGATCGATTACTTCGCCTGAGCGGCTCTTCTCGATGAGCAGCGTCTGACCTTGATCGACGAAGAGGCTGCCGACCTGTTTCGCCACATCGAGGTATCCGCCCCCGTTGCCTCGCAAATCAAGGACGAGCCCCGCGATGGATGTAGATTCTTTCTGGAGAGCCTGGAGTGCGTCGCGAAGCTCTTGGGGCACAGTAGCACTAAAGTTCGTGATGCGAACATAAGCGATGGAAGGGCTGAGCAGCTTGTGCTCCACCGAGGGGATCTGAATCTGCTCACGAACGATGGTGATCTCTTCTACACTATCGTCGCTGTGGCGGACTTTGACGATGACGGTCGTCCCCTTGGGTCCGCGCAAGCGACGTGAGGCATCGTCCGTAGTGAATCCTTGAGTGCTCTCCCCATCGATTTCGAGGATCTGATCCCCCGCCCGTACACCTCGCCGTTCGGCCGGACCCCCCTTAATGGGCGCGATGACCATGATCTGACCATCCCGCAGACCTATCCACGCCCCGATGCCCTCGTATTCCCCCTCCAGCTCTGTCGAAAAACGCTCGTATTCCTCTTTTGTATTGAAACGGCTATAGGGATCGCCCAATCCTTTGATCATCCCACGGATTGCTTCCTCCAGGAGCTTCCTCTGCTCCACGCGATCCGACTGATAGAAATTGTCTTGTGTCTTCTGATAGGCTTCCCACAAACGGTCAAGAAACTGTTCGCGATCCAACGGCTGGTCTTGGGACGTCGAAGTGGGAGAAGAGAAGAAGCCTTGACTTAGAATCGTCACGGCCAGAAGAATCACGCCAACGGCCAGCCACAAGACCAGCTTACGCTCCATGTGTTCGCCCTCCTGCATTTCGTGTCGTTCATTATACAGGCGAGGCTAGCCGCCTTCCATCGACGCCTCACTGCTTGCTCTTCTAGGAATCCACGTCGTACACTGAAGGCGGCATCATCCGGAGAACAAGCGCAATGATCCACTATCTAGAAGGAATGATCGTCGAGGCAGGGGAGGAGTACTTGGTGCTGGAGGTCGGCGGCATCGGCTATCGGGTGTATACGTCCCGCGCCACTCGCGAGGAATACTTCAACCGCACGGGTTTGGTCAAGCTCTACACCCATCTCCATGTGCGCGAGGAGGAGATAGCCCTCTACGGCTTTGGCACACCCGAGGAACGAGAGCTTTTCGAACTCTTGCTCACCGTGAACGGTGTGGGTCCAAAGGTCGCCATTGGGATTCTCTCAGCCACAACCCCTCAGCGTCTACAAGAAGCGATCCTGAGTGAGAGCGTGGCCGGCTTGACCGCAGTTAAGGGCATTGGCAAGAAGACAGCGGAGCGTCTGATTCTGGAGCTCAAGGACAAGATCGCCACCGTCCCGTTCGGCGGAAGGCCACTCCCCACATATACTCGAAAAGACGAGCTAGCACTTCGAGCTCTCACCCGCTCGCTCGGCTTTGGTGAGCGTGAGGCACGTCGAGCTCTGGAGGAAGCTCGGGCAGCGCATGGCGAGCTACCCACAGAGGAGCTCATCAAGCGCGCCCTGGAGTTCTTATCGCGATGAAGATCATCTATGACCCACGCTGCCTGGAGTTTTCTACTCCGGGTCATCCGGAGAGTCCCGAACGCCTACGACAAGCTCATGAGTTTCTCAAAGACAGACATGA
Source organism: Candidatus Fraserbacteria bacterium (assembly GCA_037442925.1). Taxonomy (GTDB): domain Bacteria; phylum Bipolaricaulota; class Bipolaricaulia; order RBG-16-55-9; family RBG-16-55-9; genus RBG-16-55-9. The sequence continues at coordinate 12,432 of JBBIPG010000007.1, forward strand.
GTTCATCGTGCCCTCGCCGGCCCGCGAGGAGGATCTACTCCAAGTGCATACTCCGGAGCACTTAGAGCGCCTGAAACGACTTGAGTTCTTTGATCTCGACTGCCCGAAATATCCTCAAATCTATGACTATGCAAGACTCTCCGCCGGGGCGGCCATTCTCGCTTCACAGACGCACGGATTCTCGCTGATGCGCCCGCCTGGACATCACGCCAAACCGGATCGAGTGGCGGGGTTTTGCTATCTCAACAACATCGCTGTGGCCGTCAGAGCATCCCGAAAGAAAACGCTGATCCTCGACATCGACGGTCATCATGGCGATGGAACGCAAGAGATCTTCTTGGCGGATGAACAAGTTCTCTTTGTCTCGCTCCACAGCTCCCCCAATTACCCTGGGACGGGATTGCGCTCTGAGAAGAACTGCTATAACTACCCGCTTCCTTTCTACTGTGGTGATGAGAAATATCTGAACACGCTGGATCGGGCACTCAACGAGATTGACATCACACGCATGGAACAGATTGCGATCTCAGCAGGGTTCGACACCTACGAGCGAGATCCGCTCGCTTCACTGGGACTAAGCTCCGGCTGCTATCGCCAGATCGGGAAGCGCATTGGCCGGCTGAAGCTTCCTGCGTTCGCTGTGCTGGAAGGCGGATATGACGTGGAGAGTTTGGGACGGAATATTCACGAGTTATTGCAGGGGCTGGTAAATTGATATACCCATTGCCGTTACCCCACGACGAGCCAGATCAATTTGTCCCAGCGCGTTTCTTTAGAATCTTGAGGAATTCCACTGGTGAAACGATCTTGATGCCTTGATATTCGGCCAAGTCAATCAGGTGGCGATCACCTGACACAATGTAGTCAGCATATGTTTCAAGCGCTGCACTCAACACAAAGTCGTCATCAGGATCTTCTGAGATGACTTGTACTAGCCGCTGTCCGGATGCCTGAATGGCACTTTGCTTGAGTTGAGCCAAGAGTTTCGCTACGTCTTCTTTTCTCATCCATTGATATTTCTGGATGCGGGGCCGCGATAGAACGTCTTCCAGTTCCGCCAGCAGAACAGGCGAGGTAACAAGCTCTGCCTCTCCTTTCAACCACTCTTGAACAATCTTGCTCGGGGCACCCTCCTTCACGATGGTGGCACTCGCCAGCACGTTGGTATCGGGAACGAACCGGATCATGAACTAGGACTCAGAGGGCTTACGCCGACTCTTGCGGACTTCCTTGAGCGCTTGGGCAATCTCACGCTCTACAAGCTCGGGGTCGACATCTTTGTTACGCTCCCAGATGCGTTCTAGGAGTTTGAACAATTGTTCTTTAGCTTCGGCTCTGTCACGATCCATCACACTCTTTGGCCGCAAAACAAGCTGATCCCCCTTACGGATGATCTCCACGTAATCTCCTTGACGAAGCTCTAGCTCATCAAAGAGCTCTTTCGGGATGGTCACCTGTCGACTACGGGTGATCTTGACTAAGGGCATCCTTTCCCCTCCATTCTCTTGCTGAGGCTTCAATTGCCAGTACATAGCTGCGATTACTAGATTACTATAATAGTATATGACAAAGTGTAGAGAGGATCAAGAGAGAAGAAATGTCGTCAGCACGAAGGCACCTGACCGAAGTTCATCCAGAGTGTTTGGTCTCTTACGTCCCACCGACTCGGTGGGTCGATCATTTTTTTCATGGGCAATTGTTGGAGTGTCAAGCCCCCTCCCCGCACGCCGATCGCGTGAGCCAGCGACTGGCTGCCGTCTTTCGAGGACACGTTGACGAGAAAACCGTCATAATCTGCGCTCAAGCGCCAACGCGCGATCTCACGGAGAGTATTGAGCAAGAACTCACGACAGACCGGCTCATCCTCAATGGTGATCTCTACCAGTGCGATGCGGCTGCTCTCACAAATCGCACCACAGTCGGGGTCATCGGGTTTCAGCAAGTCTTCCCGTATCACGTATCCCAAAACAGTGAGGGACTTTCCGGAGAGATACGCACGGCTAGGAAAGAACGAGAACGCCTTTTCAGCAGGCTCCGTGCTGTCCCAGACCGCGTAGCCTACGTAATGATCGTAATCGCGCGGAGCCATGAAATTCGGTTTGGCTTTCGAGAAGAGATAGGCCGTGATGCGCGTAACCCGGGGCCGCTGTTGCGCCTTCTGGGTAATGTCCTCCAACACCTGCCGGATCTCTGGCTCGGTGAGTTTACGCGGGGACTGCACCACATACTGATAGATCATCGATGGACCCGTGGATGTCGTCTTCGTTGCCTTGTCGTACAGCCGGTAGTGTAGCGTGAGATTGTCCACAGACAGAGTCTCTTCGATGGCTTCATAGACGGCGACTTGCACGCTGAGTCGCGCCTCACTCGTCCGACCGCGGTCGTCTGTCACCGTAAGGACAGGCTGATATTCCCCGGCTCGCGTGTAGATGTGAACAGGAGTTGGCTCTGTACTCTTTTCGCCATCTCCAAAATCCCACTCCCAGCGGACGATCCTGCCTCCTGGTTCCGCAGCCGAGCGCAGGCCATCGAAGACCACCGGCAACGGAGCCTCACCGCTCATGTGTTGCAAGATGACCGTATCGTCGCTCTGGGTCGAACGCAAGGTTGCGATGGCCTTTGGACCCACTTGCACGCGGATCGTGATGGAATCGCGCGCGCTCGCGCCCCGACTGTCCGTCACCACGAATTCAACGCGATACTCGCCACTCTCAGCGTACGTCTGAGTCGGCTGAAACTCGTCACTCGTGGCTCCGTTCCCAAAACTCCAGTGATACGTCTGAATCTGCCCGTCGGGGTCGTTGGCCTCGCCGCGAAAACTCACGACGCTCCCCTGGAGAACTCCCTCTGGCGGTGCGATGATTCTGGCTGTTGGCGGCTGATTGGGAGCGGAACAGCTACTCAGCAAAGCAAGAGCTAAGAACCAGAGAATTGTCCATGCATACTTGGCAACATTCATGATTGTTGAGAGCCTGAGGCGTTTCCCCCCAATGATAGATGAGCCAGGGACCTCTTGCAACCCCATCTAGAATGCGAGGAATGGCACGAGCATCTCTTCGTCGGTGAGCCCTCCGTGGCGCCCAATGAGGCTGTAGGCATCGTGAGGCCAGTAGAGCGCTTGCGCCCCGCGTGGAATAGCGACCAGATCGCCAATGCGATCCAGTGTTTCGGGATGGATCGATCCTCGGCCGAAGAGCCCAGCCTCCAGCGCCTCTGGTGAACGAAGTATCACCAAGCGATCCCTGAACCGTTCGTACAACCCGCTTTCGAGCTCCGCTAGCTGCCCCGCCTTCGCGTGTAGATACGTGGCTCGATATTCACCCGTTGGCGGAATGAGCAGATTCTTCTTGAGCTTGGGGAGGCGCGCGAGTCTCATGACTTGATCCTTCGGCACGACCCGTAGTTGTCCATGGTCGGCAGCAACCATAAAGAGCGTTCCTCTCAAGAAGGGAGCATTCAGATCCTTCAGGCAATCTCGCTCTAAGGCATAAGAGAGGCTCCCCAGTTCCGCGTTCCACTCCTCGCTCTCCGGTCCATAACGATGGGCGATCTCATCGAGCGTATCCCAATAGACGAAGAAAAGCGCTCGCTCCCCCGATCGATCGAGGAGCTTTCGCAGCACGACACTCATGTCCGATGAGTTGGCAAAGGGGATGAGCGTTGCAGATTTCGCACTGAGCAGCTGCGAGAATCCGCTGCGAGCGTAGATGTGCTTGAGCAACACGTACGAGCGAACGCCCGCTTGCCGCAGCCTATCGTGAAGCGTTACACAGCCCAGAAATTTTCTCGGCTTGAGTCCCATCTGGAAGAGGCGGTCATTTGTAGATTCTCGAAGAGGACTTAGACGAATCATGTTTGCTATTAGCCCGAATTCTTTGAGGAAGAGTCGATATCCCAGAACACCGTGCTCTTGGGGAGTGAGGCCCGTATGGAGAGTCGCTACGGCTGCGGTTGTCGTTGAGGGGAAGACCGACGTGAGCGGCACAAAGCGTCCTTGGGCCATGAGGCGATGGAAGAGCGACTGGGGTACACGGTCGAGAAAGCGCAGGAGCTGACGATAGCCCAGGGCATCGATGAGCAATAACACGACCTTCTGAACTTCTCTCTTTCGGGGCAAGAGATCGGCTGGCAGAGGAGCATGGCTCGTTGGCAGATCGAAGAGTTCAAGCACGGTATTGGCCAGATTGACGAGCGAGTATTTTTCATAGTGAGGCAGGATGAATTCGCCCGGCTGAGTCTGTTGTTCTAAGAGAGCGAGACGATTGGCTCGGATTTCGGATTCGAGTTGGGTGGCAAGTCCTTGTGTTGGTGAGGTCATCCCCGCACCCAGCGCCAGATCTCGCGAAGGCTCGCCGATTTGCCGTACATCAAGATCCCCACTTCAAAGACCTTGGCCGCCAGCCGCATCATAACCAGCGTGCTGGCCAGCAATACCAAAAAGCTCACGACCACCTGCCAGACCGGAATTGGGGCCACTGCCATGCGCACCATCATCGTCCCCGGAATCGTGGGAGGGATGAAACTGAAGAGCTGTGGCAAGAAGCCGTGCGGCTCTGTCAAGATGAGGTTGAAGATGAAGAGCGGCAGAGCCGTCGGTAGCGCGATAATCAAGCTCTGGACTTGCTGGCCGCTGAAGACGTCCGTCATCGTGGCGCCCATGCCCGCCGAGAAGGACGCAATGAAAAGATAGCCCAAGACGAAATAGAGCCCGAAGAGCAGCAGTTTGTCCCAGGGCAGATACGCGAGAACTAACGCCAAGAGAGGCCAAGCCGGAATGTCAGCATAGGGTCCAATTATCAGCAAAGCGATTATGCCCACGATGACCCAGATCAGAACTTGAACCAAGCCCAACGCCCCAAACGCGAGAATCTTCCCATAGATGAGTTCTTTGGGTGAGACGGCAGCCAAGAGCAGCTCGACCACGCGACTCTGCTTCTCGCGCACGATGTTCTGCAACACGAATGTGCCCGAGAAGAGCACCACGAACAAGAAGATGAAGGCGAAGACAATGGCAATCACCATGGGAACGCTCTGCTCAGGATTGCTAATTTCAAGAGGCGGGCTCGGTACCTGTGGATTCTGTCCGGAGGACACTCCACCGGAGTTCTGCATCAGCAGGATGGTCAGGAAACCGAACCCCAAAAAGATCAGGGGGAAGAGAACCGTAAAAAAAACAAACTGCCGATTCCGTAACGTCCCGCTGAACTCCCACTTGGCTATGGCCAGTGCGTTCTTCATGAGCTCCTCTGCACGATATCCACAAAGATTCGATGGAGCGAAGGTTTCGTGATGGTCAGTTCCTCGATCTCTACACGATCCACAAGAGAACGCAAGAGCTCATTGGGTGAACTCTCTTTCGGGAGCACCAACTCTGCCTGCGATCGATCCAGGGAGACGATTCGCACATGCCCATTCTGAGACAGCCAGCTTCGCATTTGATCTGGATCTGTGGATGCATATCTCAACCAGACAACGTCTTCACCGTGGTCCCGTTTGATTTGAGCCAGCTCCCCATAGAGAACTCTGCGCCCACGGTGGATGAGAAAGACCCGATCACAGACGCTCTCGACCAGATTCATCTGATGGGAAGAAAGCAAGACGGTCATGCCCCGCTCAGCCAGCTCGCGAATCATATCACGGAAGAGATCTTGATTGACGGGGTCCAGGCCAGAGAACGGCTCATCCAGAACGACCAAGCTTGGTTTGTGAGCAATGGCGGCGATGAACTGAACCTTCTGCTGCATCCCTTTGGAAAGCTCTCTTAACCTGCTTTGGAAGCGTTCTCCCAATGCCAGTCGGTCGAGCCAATAGAGGGCTTGCTCCCGGGCGCGAGCCAAGTCCATGCCGTGCAGACAGGCCAAGTAGAGAAGTGTCTCCCCTACGCGGCGATCCTCATAGAGCCCACGCTCTTCGGGGAGATACCCGACTTTCTCTTTCTGTTGGGCTCCCGACGCGCCGTCGAGCGTGAAGCGGATCTGGCCAGAATCGGGCTGAAGGATGCCCAGGATCATGCGAATCAGCGTGGTCTTGCCCGCACCGTTGGGCCCGAGCAGCCCAAAGATTTCGCCTCTCTTGACCTCGAAGGAGGCATCCGCGACCGCGACGAGGCTATCAAATTCCTTGGTTACACCTTCGACTCGGAGGATCTCCTCATCACCCATTGTGAACTCATTCTAGCAATCAGAGTGCGTGAAGTCGAAGGCACTATCGCAAGAAGGGCACAATGAGCAGGGCCACAATGTTGATCACCTTGATCATGGGGTTGATCGCAGGACCTGCGGTATCTTTATAAGGGTCTCCCACTGTATCTCCGGTGACAGCTGCCTTGTGAGGATCTGAGCCTTTACCACCGTGATGGCCTTCTTCAATGTATTTTTTGGCGTTGTCCCACGCGGCTCCGCCGGTCGTCATGGAGATCGCCACAAAGAGCCCCGTCACAATGGTCCCCACCAACAATCCACCCAGCGCCCGAGCTCCCACCAGAGGGTCCGCTCCCAGTGCAGCAGCCACCGTGCCCAGTAGAAGCCCCACGACGATGGGGGAGAGAACCGGAATGAGCGCCGGAGCGATCATCGCTTTCTGGGCTGTAGCCGTCACGATGCGCACGCATTGTCCATAATCTGGCTTTTCCTTGCCCTTCAGAATGCCGGGTTTCTCTTTGAACTGCCGTCGGACTTCCTCAATGATCGCACCCGCGGCCACACCGACTGCATCCATCGCCAGCGACGCAAACAGGAGCGGAAGCGCTCCACCGAGGAAGAGTCCTACGAGCACCCATGGGTCCGAGAGCCAGAACTGAACGACCACGCCCAGTTGGGCTGTCAACTCTTGGGCATAAGCGGAGAAGAGCACCAGTGCCGCCAGGCCCGCCGAACCGATGGCATAGCCCTTTGTGACCGCTTTCGTTGTGTTGCCCACGGCATCCAGTGGATCGGTGACCGAACGCACGGACTTGGGGAGCTTAGCCATCTCGGCGATCCCGCCTGCGTTGTCCGTGATCGGGCCGTAGGCGTCAATCGCGACGATAATGCCCGTCATGGAGAGCATGGCCATGGCTGCAATGGCGATTCCGTAGAGGCCGGCCAGCGAGTAGGCTACGAGAATGGCAGCAGAAATGAGCAAGATGGGCAAGAAGGTCGAGCGCATTCCTACGGCCAGTCCCGCGATGATGTTCGTGGCATGTCCGGTCACGGAAGCCCTCGCGATGCGCTGAACGGACGCGAAACGTTTCGAAGTGTAAAAGTCGGTGATCATGACCATCCCGACTGTGACGATCACACCCAGAATGGCAGAGAGCCACAGGTTGAGCACAGAGTACTTGCCGGTCTCCGCCATGAGCCATTGCGTGGCAGGATAGAAGACGATCATGGCGAGAATGGCTGCCACAGCCAACCCCCGATAGAGTGCGCCCATGATGTTTTGGGTTTTGGGCAGTCTCACAAAGAAGCTCCCGATGATGGAGCTTACAATCGAGATCCCTCCCAACAGAAGCGGATAGAAGACGGCGCTCACTCCCGCCGAGCCTTCGAACTCCAGGAAGCCCAAGAGCATCGCGGCCACGGCCGTCACGGCATACGTCTCGAAGAGATCGGCGGCCATACCGGCGTCATCGCCTACGTTGTCGCCCACGTTGTCTGCAATGACCGCAGGGTTTCTTGGATCGTCTTCCGGAATGCCCGCCTCGACTTTTCCGACAAGATCAGCTCCGGCGTCGGCTCCTTTGGTGTAGATACCTCCGCCCAAGCGCGCGAAGACGCTGATCAGCGAGCCTCCGAAACCCAATCCTACCAATGCATCCAGTGCGTGCTTGAGTTCAAACCCGAAGCTTCCCCGCAAGATCCAGAGGAAGGCTGCAATGGCAAAGAGTCCCAATCCCACCACGAAGAGCCCCGTGACGGCGCCCCCCTTGAATGCGACAGAAAGCGCGGCCGCCAGGCCGGACTTGGCTGCCTCCGCCGTGCGCACGTTGGTGCGGACAGCCACGTTCATGCCCACGTAGCCAGCCAATGCCGACGAGATAGCACCCAGGAGGAACCCGACAGCCGTAGCCAGCCCCAACGCCACAAGGAGCACAACGAAGATCACAACAGCGACGAGAGCGATGATCGTGTACTGACGGTTGAGGTAGGCAGATGCGCCTTCTTGAATGGCAGAGGCGATCTCCTGCATGCGTCTATCCCCCTTAGGCAGGCGTAGCACGTACAGCGTCAGCGCGACCCCATAGACGATGGCCGCCAAGCCGGACAAGACAGCCAACAGCATGACCAACTGCGTGATATCCATAATTCAGTTAGGTGACCCTCCCTCACCCCAAGTTGATGGAAATAGTAGCGGTACCGTTGGGATATTTATACGAGCTTTCCCGATGCGGGTCAAGACGTCAATATCTTGGGATCGTTGGATCTACCTCTTTTGCCCAAGCATCGATCCCACCCGCGAGATTTTCTACTTTATGAAATCCAGCACTGCGCAATAGACTCAATGCCTCAGCGCTGCGCTTGCCCGTCTTACAGTAGACGACGATCCGGTCCATGCTGTTTAGCTCAGAGAGGCGACTCGGCAGATCCCGAAGCGGAATCAATGTGGCCTCCGAGAGGTGACAGATCTCCCACTCCTGCGGCTCACGCACATCCAACAGCCGGATCTTTTCTCCTCGGTTCAGTCGTTCTCTAAGCTGGGCCGGCGTAGTTTCCCACTCCTTGCCAGGACTGACCGCGCGCTCGTCTGCTACACCGCAAAACTCTTCATAGTCGATCAGTTCGCGGATCGTCGGATTCTCACCGCAGATGGGGCAATCTGGATTCTTGCGTAACGCAAGCTCTCGGAACGTCATCGTAAGCGCGTCAATGAGGAGCAGCCGCCCCAGAAGAGTCTCTCCCTGTCCCAGAATGAGCTTGATCGTTTCGTTGGCTTGGATCACACCCACGAGACCCGCTAAGACGCCTAGCACACCGCCTTCCGCGCAGCTGGGCACCAAGCCTGGTGGCGGAGGCGTTCCATAAAGACATCGATAGCAAGGGCCGCTTCGTGCGTCGAAGACCGTCGCCTGTCCATCAAACCGGAAGATGCTGCCATACACATTGGGCTTTCCCAACAATACACAGGCGTCATTCACCAAGTACCGCGTCGGGAAATTGTCCGTGCCATCCACGACGATGTCGTAGTCTTTGAAGATATCGAGTGCGTTCTCCGATGAGAGCCGCGTCTCGTAGGTCTTTATTTTAATATGGGGGTTGATCCCCCGTAAGCACTCCTCGGCTGACTCCAGTTTGGGGCGCCCGACGTCGTGGGTGGAATAGATCACCTGACGCTGGAGGTTGCTCTCCTCCACGACATCGAAATCGACCAGCCCCAGATGTCCGACTCCGGCGGCCGCCAAGTAGATCGCCACCGGGGAGCCCAGCCCACCGGCACCGATGAGGAGCACCCGGGCGGCTCTAAGTTTCTTCTGCCCAGAAAGAGCCACTTCGGGCATGATGAGATGACGACTGTAACGACGGATCTCTTCGTGACTGAGTTCTGCGTCAAGGCTTGCTTGCTCCAGTTCAGGCCGTCCACCCGCTACAGCAGGCACGATGCGAATCTCATCTCCATCCTGCACCTTCGTGTCTTCACGCTGAAGGTAGCGGATGTCTTCCTCATTGACGTAAATGTTCACAAAGCTTCGCAACTCACCCAGATCATCGAAGAGGTGCGTCTTTAGATACGGGAAGTGAGATGCTAAGCTCGCTAAGATCTCGGCCACTGTGCTTCCGTCGAGAGTAACGGCCGCGTTGCCCTTAGTGTACGGGCGAAGAGGCGCGGGGATGAAGACTCTGATTGCCATGTTCCTCCCCTTAAAGAATTTCTTCCGGGTCAAACCGAGATCGGTCATCCCGCAACGTCCATGAGCGGAACTCAGCGGCTCGCCCCTGTATCACGGAGACGATCACGTACGAAAGCCACGGCCAAGCGTTTTCGAGGTCATAGTCAGAAGGAGATGTCATCGCATCCGGGTGCGAGTGATAGAACCCCACAATCTCAAGTCCGTGCCTGTGGGCCTCGCGTTCCCCTTGGAGTACTTCGCGGGAAGCGATCAAGAAACGATTCTCTTTGGAATCTATGCGGGCGTTCTCCAGAGGCTTCACAGCTTCAACAACTTTGATCTTGTCGTACATTCTCCCTAGCAACATCCCGCAACATTCGTAGGGATAGGTCTGCTCGCCATGGGCGCAGATCGCTCGACGATCTCTCTCTTCGATTCTGACCCTGGTCATTCCTGTTACCCCCACAGAATTACTTGCCCAAGTGCGCAGGTCTTGTGCCTCAAAAGCTCCATTATAGAGTAGACAGAGAGGTCAGGCTATAGCTATGATGGGCGCCACATAGACTTCCAGAGAGGGGATGGCGAAATGAAAAATAGACCGTCTGCAGCGGCTCAGGTCTTGTAAGATTACCATGGTGAGAACATGCTTAGGACGAGTTCGCCGCTCGCGCGCACGGGCTATCAGATCTACCAGAAGCAGCTCAAGCACAAACTAGAGCCGATTCATCGCTACTCGATCAGATGATGCGCTGCTGGGGACGAAGATGCTGATCGGCTATGTGTTTGAGCTGGACGTCGAAGCAGGCAAGGTCGAGATCAGAGAAAAATATCTTCAATAAGCATGACGACTGGCGGTCCAAATTGGCTCCAAACAGTCGATCCTCACCCTCAATGTACGCATATGAAGTGGAGCCTGTCTGGGCGTTGTAGTAGATCGCCACGAAGCGGTTTTCAGCAAGAAACAGTCGGAGTTTTGCAACCTTGCCGATTATCTGGTGTTCGACGCGCTGAATCCAAGTATGTGACTGTACGGCTTGCAAGACCTGCTGCACAACCGACTCAGGCATGGACCTTCAGTTGCGAGGTGATTTTCTCAAAATACTCCAGGTTGGTGAGGGCCTCCTCCCAAGCCATGTAGTCCTGCTCATGCTTCCAGGTGAGAGGCAGGTCCTTGGCCAGTCTCTGTGCAAAGGCTTCAAAGCTGAGCGCGTACTTGTGTTCCAGTCGGGCGACCTCCTGCTGGTAGTGGCTGAGTTTCTGCTCCACATACGTCCGCAGAGTTTCTTCCAGGGCCTCCGTGGGGTCGGTCCGTCCTGTAACCTCCTGGGCCAGCTTCTTGAGTTGCTTTTCTGTCAACATTCGATTCACCCGTGGCGGTCCCAAGGGGATTCGAACCCCTGTTTCCGGCTTGAGAGACCAGCGTCCTAGGCCACTAGACGATGGGACCGATTCCCGCGAATTATAGCTTGTACACTCAACTTCTGCAAACCGCACGGGCCGCGCTCACCACAACATATCTGGACAAGCCCTGCTCATGCTGTATCATCCAGGCGAGAGGAGGGAGGCGATAACTCCCTTGTTCCTGCTGACTCTACTCAAGATCGCCGCGCGCAATGTGCTGCGCAACCGCCGCCGCTCGATCATTACTCTTATCGGCATTGGCATAGGGCTTACGCTCATCATCTTCTTCCAGGGAGTCATCAGCGGGATGGACAAGCAGATCACAGATAATTTTATCAAGGCCCAAGCCGGTCACATTCAACTTTACGCGCAGGGCTACAGCGAGAAATCCCGTCTTCTCCCCTTAGACATTACCCTCGCAGAATCCGAGGAATTGCTTGAGGAGATCCGGAATACGCCGGGAATTGTGGGAGTCTCGCCCCACATCCGCTTTCGAGCGATCCTTGGCCTAAAGAGCGAAACCACCGCTGCGATGGCCCTAGCCATCCGTCCAGAAGCCGAGAGAATCACCGGAGTCATTGCCAGCGCGATCATGGAAGGCGGGAGCTATCTGGACAATCAACCCGGTTATATGCTAGTGGGCAAACAGCTGGCTGAGGATCTCAAGCTCCATGTGGGGTCCGTGCCCATGCTGGTGAGCAACACAGCCACCGGCGCGCTGAACGCTGGTCGCTTTGAGGTCAAGGGCATCTTCTACACGGGCTACCCGCAATACGATGGCTCTGTTGTTGTGATCAACCTCACGGACGCTCAACGGCTACTGGGGCTTGCAGGGAAAATCACAGAGATCGCCGTCAGTCTAAACGATGTCGATCTCACAGATCGGACAGCTATGCTCCTCAATGAGCACTTTGCCGGCAAGGGAATCGAGCTCCAGACATGGAAGGAGATCGGAGCGGCGATCTGGCAGACTCTCACGTTCCGCCGCTGGCTCCTCAGCGTGATCTCTTTCATCGTCATCGCAGTAGCCATGCTGGGTATGGCCAACACGATGCTGATGGCCGTCTTCGAACGCACTCGCGAAATCGGCACCATGATGGCCTTGGGTGCCACGCGTCCCCAACTCCTCACGCTCTTCGTGCTCGAGGGACAGCTGCTCGGTGCGGCAGGTGGCCTCCTAGGAGGTCTCTTGGGTGGGGGGCTCATCAAGTATCTTTCTGTTGTGGGCATCTCCCCGCCCAGCAGCATCGCCTCTGTTCTTTCGGCCCCCATCGGCAACATAGTCTATGCGGAGTTCTCCTGGTTCTGGATCTTGGTCTTCTTCGTGTTCGCACAACTAATCTCAATCCTTGCGTCTTTCTATCCGGCGTATCTGGCATCCAAACAAGAACCGGTCACAGCCTTACGCCATGTCTGATGGAGAATCTGCTGGCTCATTCCATGAGTAAGTAAATAGAGGAGTGATCTGGATGATGAGCAAAACTCTTATGAAGCTGAGTCTGGTTCTTATAGCAGGGCTCTTTCTCTACACGGAAGCTCAAACAGAACCGACGGCCCAAGAGATCTTAGAGAAAGCTCTGAACGTTCTTTACCCAGAGACGTTCATCTCGGAAGTGAGCCTTGAAAACGTCAAAGCCGATGGCACAACACAAACGTATTCCATGAAAGTCTATCGCGAGGGCTCCGAGAAAGCGCTGATAGAATTTCTCGCCCCGGAAGACCAGAAAGGCCAAAAGGTCCTTCGCGTCGGCGATGAGATCAAGATCTTCTTCCCCAGCACCTGCGAGTTCTTGTCCGTGGGGACTCAATTAGGATTAGTAGGATCTGTGTTCTCCTACGGAGATGTTGCACGACTGGACTTGGTGGCGGACTACTCACCCACGCTCGTCGGCGTGGAGGATCTGGGCGGAAAATCTGCCTATAAGCTGGAGTTGCGCGCAAAGGACCAAAGCGTTGCCTATGATAAAGTCCTCTACTGGGTCGAGATCGAGACGTTCTTCCCCCTGCGAGCGGAGTTCTACACGGCATCCGGTGAGCTACTGAAATGGGTGACGTACATCGAGACGAAGGAGTTGGCCGGAGCCATCCGCCCATCGAAGGCCGTCATGGAAAGCGCCCTCGAGGAAGGAGCCAAGACGGTATTCACCACTCTCACCATGGAAGCCCAAGAAGACCTGCCCGATGAGATCTTCACAGAAGAGTACCATATTCAGCAGTGCACGGGTTGAAATGAAGCAAGAGACCAGCGAACCGATTATCCAAGTTGAGAATGTCATTAAAAAATACCAACTGGGCAAGACGATCATTTTGGCTCTAAAAGGGGTCAACTTAGACGTCAAGCGTGGTGAATTTCTCTGCATTGCTGGACCCTCGGGCAGTGGCAAGACCACACTACTCAACATGATCGGCTGCCTGGATAAACCCACATCCGGGCAAGTGAAAGTTGAGGGACGCGACGTGACTTCACTGCCCAGCGGCGAGCTGGCACGGCTGCGGCGGCAGAAGATCGGCTTCATCTTCCAGACGTTCAGCTTACTCCCTGTGCTCTCGGCGTATGAGAACGTGGAGTTCCCGCTTGTGCTACGAGGAGATCACAGCAAGCACCATCGGGAGCGTGTCTGGCAGATCTTGCAGTCTGTGGGATTGGAAGAGGTTGCCCGCCATAGACCCGACGAACTCTCCGGAGGCCAGCAGCAACGGGTCGCCATCGCGCGCGCTCTGGTTAGCGAGCCGATATTAATTCTGGCCGATGAGCCAACAGCCAACTTGGATTCAGACACGGGCCAAGCGATCATTGAGTTGATGCACAAGCTTAGCCGAGAGCGAGGAACGACATTCATCTTCAGCACACATGACCAGAAGATCATGGAGCGCGCGGATCGAGTAGTCCACCTCAAAGACGGCTCCATCTCTGACTGACATCTCGATAGGGAAGAGCTACCTCCTTGAGCTGCACCGGAGTTCGTGGTATACTCTGCCTCAGCTTGTTTTCATAGTTGTAAACACCCGCATAGCACACGTTAAGGAGAAGTGTTGAAGGAGCGTGATAAGAAATGTCTAAAGGCTGGACTCCCCCCAAAGGGATCAGCGTAATCTATAAGGGCAGAGGTCATCGCAAGAAAGCCCAAAGAGATGAGCATGAGACAAGCAAAGAGAAAGCAAAGAAAGACAAAGACTCGGACTAGCTAAAGCCTCCTCAACGAAGAAGTTCGCTTAGGATTTTCACGGCTGCCCGTCTATCCAAGGGCTCATTATTGTTGCCGCACTTGGGCGAGTAGATGCACGACGGGCAGCCCTCCTCACACGGACAATCCCGTACCAGCTCATACGTTGTGTGCACCAAGGACTCAAACAGATCGAAGGCTTTTTCTGCTATTCCAATACCACCGGGATAGCCATCATAGAGGAAGATCGTTGCTCCCTTGGTATCAGGATGAAAGGGCGTGGACATTCCCCCGATATCCCAGCGATCACACAGGGCATGATAGGGAGTCATCGCAATCAGCGCGTGCTCAGCCGCGTGCAATCCGCCCGCCCAATCGAGACCTGCTGCGCGCACGCCGGCTGAAAGCTCCTCAGAGAGCGTGAACCAGAGCGCCACGGTCTCGAATTCCAACGGAGGCAGATCCAGCCCATGGAGCCCCAACGTGCGATCGTACCGCTTCACCCGATATCCATTAAACCGCTCTACTACGTTCACATCTCCCAACGAGAGAGTTCCCCATTTCCTCTGGTGCTTCTGCACGGCTTTACGCACGCCGGTCTCCACTGTGTTAAGCGCATCGGTGTGGTAATCGACCTCTTCTTTCGAGACGTGCGCTACGCCCGCTCGAAGATCAAGCCCCTTGACGAGATAACTCTCCC
Organism: Candidatus Fraserbacteria bacterium; assembly: GCA_037442925.1. Taxonomy (GTDB): domain Bacteria; phylum Bipolaricaulota; class Bipolaricaulia; order RBG-16-55-9; family RBG-16-55-9; genus RBG-16-55-9. Next base: position 27,502 of record JBBIPG010000007.1, read on the forward strand.
CGCGATGCAGTAGAACAGCTCCGGGATGAGCTTCCTCATAGGCTCTTCGGAGCTCCAGGGTCTCCAGCACTTGCCCTTCATGAAGCACTTGAATCGCCCGCTCCGAGATGTTCTCAAGACTCACGACCTCTACAGGGCGAGCCATCCCCCGATAGACCCAGCCCGTAGGTGTCTTCTGAACCAGCTTTTGGCGTTCGAGCGAATGGAGCGATTCGCTTAGTCTTTCTCCGAAGTACTTGACATCTCGCTCAGGCTGGATGGGAAGCTCTGCCGCTGCGCACATGGTATGCCCCAATAGAATGTGCGGGTTTTCGAGGTCGATGATTGCGTGCTCATGAGGTCTTGCGAAGAACCGCTCCGGGTGTTTCATGAGGTACTGACCGAGGGGATCTTCAAAGCCAATGAGGGTGACCAGAGCAGACTCACGTCCGCGACCGGCTCGCCCGGCCATCTGCCAGGTCGAAATGACTGTGCCCGGATAGCCAGAGATGATGACGGCATCGAGGCCGCCGATGTCGATCCCCAGCTCCAGGGCTGTCGTAGAGGCCACGCCTCTTAGCTCTCCGGCCTTGAGTGCTGTTTCGATGGCTCTTCGCTCTTCGGGAGTATAGCCCGCTCGATAAGCGGCAATCTCATCAGCGAGTCCTTGCTCTTTGGCCCAAATGGCAATGAGTTCTGCCAGCTTTCGGGAGATCGTAAAACAAAGCGTTTGTAGTCCCGATTTCACATGCTGAGCGAGAAGATCGCTGGTCTGCCGATGGACAGAGTGGCTGGCATCCGCAACGGAGTTCCAGAATAGAAAATATCTTGCACTACCTGGAGCGCCACTCTCGGAGATGACTTCAAAGTCTAGTCCGACGAGGTTTTCACTGTGTTCTTGAGGGTTAGCTATCGTTGCCGATGAGAGAATGAACTGAGGTTGCGCCCCGTAATATTGCGCAATGCGTCGCAAGCGTCTCATCAAGAGGGCCACGTTTGAGCCAAAGACCCCGCGGTAGATGTGGCATTCATCTAGCACCACGAACTTCAGATTTTGAAAGATGCGACGCCACTTGTGGTGCCAGGGTAGATATTGATGGAGCGCGTAGGGGTTCGTCAGGATTACTCTCGATTGGTCACGGATGAGTGAACGCACGTGCTGAGGAGTGTCCCCATCATAGACCGCGGCCTGCGTCTGGATATCTGTCTTGGTCTCAAGATCTCGAATGGCTTGCAGTTGGTCTTGGGTGAGGGCCTTGAGCGGGTAGATGTACATGGCGGTCGCGTTGGAATTGCGATAGAGTTCCTCAAAGACGGCGAGATTGAAGGCGAGGGATTTCCCAGAGGCTGTCGGTGTGGTTATCACAACGTGAGCACCGGCACGCACCCGTTCGATGGTCTCCGCTTGATGACTGTAGAGCGTGAGCTTGTTATCTTGCAAATATCTCTCTAGAGGCGAAGGTAGGGGCTGGGTGAGGTGGGCGTGTTGAGCCGGGGTCTCTGGCAGTTCTTTGATGAAGACAATCGACTTGGGATGGCGGCGTTGGAGTTCTTCTATGAATCGTTCGCTGGTTTTCAAGATCGACAGAATTCCGTGATGAGCACTGCGAGTGTGATCAGATCGTGTTTGTTGTGCTCGATGATCGGGATGAGCGGCCCGACATTGCTCGTCTCCAGATATGTGTTATAGAAGTCTGGCACCAAGGCGCTGGGCATATCGATGGCTCGCTGTAGGCCCAGGTGCCTCTCTACCGTCTCTAACCTCGCGTCTGGGAGTTTGTCACGAAACCGGCGTCGGGCGTGGGGCAGAAGATCAAAATGCACCGGATCGATCTCAAACGGCAAGCCGTAATAGCTCAGGCGCTCCTCCAGAAAGTTCATATCGAAGGCGCGGCCATTGTAAGTGACAAGTGCTGGCTCTTCGCCCAATGCACGAGTGATTTCCAAAAGAGCAGGAAGCTCTTCGAGGATATCGCGCGTGAGATATTGATGAATCTCAAGATGATCGCCGCAGGGGCGGGCCATGCCCAAGAGCACCACAGGGCGTCCAAAGAGCCCCAGGCTCTCCAAATCAAAGATTCTCAGTTTCTCTTTTGAAGTCATGCCGAAGAGTTTTAGGCCCAGAGGGTGCGAGATGGGAAACCAGCGATGGATCAAGCCCTGCAAGCGCTTTACGTCTTGCTGGCCGAATTCGCTGATTAGCTGCTGCGCTTGGCTTCCCCAACGAGGATGCTCGGCCAGATCTCGCAGTGTGCGGTAGCCCAAGATATGCAAGCGAGCTTCGACAACGGGGCCAATGCCATAGAGGAGCTTCAACTCAGAGTAGAGGGCTTGATGAGATGTCTCTGGATCACCCAGGGAGAGTTCCAGTGGAATAGAGTGGATCAGTTTGAGACAAGTTCCGTACTCGTTCTGGACCACTTCGCTCTGGTAGAACTCTTCCAGCTTTTTGCCATTAAACTCACGGAGGAGTTCGCCTTTAAGTCGCATGGCTCGCTGGAAGTCGCTGTATGAAAGACGTGTGAGCCCATAGGGTGACTCTGCTTCTGGAGCAAATAGCTCGGTCTCGACGGCGCTCTCCACGCGCTCGCGCAGCTTCTGGGCAATGCGATCCAGACTTACTGCCATGCCGGCTCTCCCCCTAAAGTAGAGTATAGCGAATTACCTGCTCTCCCCACAGTTGACGAAGCAGCCGTCTTCTGTTATAGTGATCCCGACATGTCGATAACGATATATTGCGAGGCCGCAAGCCCATGAACACCATGAAGCGCGGCTTTCTGAAATTTTACATTTTAAAACTCCTAAGCGAAGAGAGCCTCACCGGCTATGGCTTGATGAAACGCATCGAGGAGGAGACCGGCTTCTGGAAACCTTCCACCGGCTCGATGTATCCTCTTCTGCAATCACTGGAAGACCAAGGCTTGATCACTCATGAGGGCGAGGAAGAACGCAAGATGTATAGTCTGACAAAGCATGGCCGTAGCGCATTGGCAGAAGCTTATCAGGCAAAGACAGAGATGCTGGAGAGCCTGCAGCACGCCTGCGACGTCTATGGGCGAATCTTCGGGAAGGAAGATATTGAAGGCGTGCGTAAGCAAATGCACAGCTGGCTTCACGAGGGAACACCGCACATCTTCGAGCACATCCCCAAAGACCTACGCATGCGAGTGCTCTTGATGCGACATACGCTTTCGAGTTTGCCCTATGAAAGGCTCTCGAAGGCAGAGATTCAGAAGATCAAGGGGATTCTTGAAACGGCTCTCACAGAACTGGGAGAGTTCTTCGATTCATGAATCCCCAACAGAGACGACAATTGGTCATTCTCTTTCTCACCCTGCTCATGGTCATGGTGGGGTTTGGCATCATCCTGCCCATCATGCCCTTCTTCGCCGAGAGCATGGGAGCCACCGCGACGCATCTCGGACTACTCTTCGCCAGTTTTTCCCTGGCACAGCTCATCTCCTCGCCCATCTGGGGACGATACTCGGATCGCATCGGGCGCAGGCCTGTATTGCTGATGGGGCTTATCGGAATGGCTCTCTCGTTCTTGCTCTTTGGACTTGCACAGTCGCTTTGGATGCTCTTCGTGGCCCGAACATTGGGTGGCCTGCTCTCTTCGTCCGTCGTGCCTGCCGCCATGGCCTATGTTGCGGACTCCACCGATCCCAAACAGCGCGGACAGAGCATGGGGCTGCTTGGCGCCGCGATGGGCTTAGGCATGATCTTTGGCCCGGCCATCGGAGGCTTTCTGGGCGTTTTCAGCCCGGCTGTGCCCTTCTTCGTGGCGGCGGGCCTGACGATTCTCGTGACGGGTTTTGCGGCTCTCTTCCTCCCCGAATCGCTCAGCCATGAGGCGCGAGAGATTGCCGGGGCGCGCCCGCGCGGCAACAGCCCGCCATCTGCTTATCGTCAGCTCATCCATTCCCTGCATGGTCCTGCCGGCTTGCTGCTGTTATTGGGATTCATCAGCACGTTTGCGCTGGCCAGCCTCTTCGGAACGTTTGCTCTCTTTGCCGAAGCCCGTTTCGGCTATGGGGAGAGCGAAATGGGAGCCGTCTTTGTAGCTTTGGGCCTCGTGAGTGCCTTGGGACAAGGATGGCTCGTGGGGCGGATGATCGCTCGTTGGATGGAAGAGCGCGTCATCCAAGGGGGATTGTTGTTAAGTGCTCTTGGCTTCTTAGGCTTGATCCTCGCCTATGATCTCGCAAGCTTGGCCGTGATCACGGCGATCATCGGCTTGGGAACGTCCCTACTCGGACCTGCCCTCACCTCACTCATTTCGCAACGAACACCGCCGGATCAGCAAGGGACCATCATGGGCGTGTTCAATTCGTATCAGAGCTTGGGGCGAATCGCCGGGCCGCTGTTAGGCGGCATCATCTTCGATCTCTTTGGCCCGCAGTATCCCTTTGTGATGGCCGGCGCCCTCTTCTTGCTGACGTGGCTTGGCTCCAGTATGCTACTGGGTCAATATCCTTCGGCCTCGGTCGAGGCAGGTGAATGAGGTTTCCCCTATGACTCCTGAACGAACACGAAGGCTGCGCTTCGCACTCATCTCGATTCTCGTGGTTGCCGCCCTTGTGGGTACAGTCCTCGCCTTGCGCTCTATGATCCCAGTAGAGCAAGCGACGACGGAACCCTCATTGCAGACCCAGGCCGAAGACCCTTCGAACAGCAAGGCATTACAGCCATCGACGACACCCACGGAGACACCCTCAACGGAAGGCAAGACAGCGCCCGTCATTCTTCAGCCTGAATCCGGCAGGCTGGCCTTCGAAGCCGAGGGCAAGAAGCTGGGAGAAGAGACGTACCAACTGGAGCGCCTCCCAACAGGCGAATATCAGCTCCGCTCGCAGGGGTTCTTCTCATTCGATGTACTTGCCAGCAAGGTGAAGTTCGAGTATACGCAGGACATCCGAGTCGACCCGAATCTCAGGCCACTGGGCTACTCGCTGGATTTCCAGGGCCCCCTTGGACTGGGGAATCGCAGCACGACAGTCCAAATCCAAGCGGAGAAGGCTTTGATCTCTTCGGGCGAGAAACAACGAGAGATCACCGTGCCACAAGGGCGCTTTGTGCTGCTTGGGATGTTCAGCTCCTATGCGCTGGCCACGAAGCTCGTGACATCCGGCGACCGAGTACGCCTGGCGGCCTTTATCGCGGCAGGCTTTGACGGCCCCGAGAGCCAGCCTCAAGAGATACAGCCCCTCTTATTCCCACTGGAGGTCGTCAGAGTCCCCCTCTTGAGACTCAAAGACAGAGCAACGGGCAACGAGGTGGAAGTCGAGCAGTATTTGCTGAGGCTCGGAGGAAGAGATGGTGAAGATCCGTCAAGAGATGACGCCGAGGGCCCAAGGTTGCTGGCAGTGAAGGGCGAGTTCTGGGGATTGATGAGCACGCTGCAGGATGCATCGAAAGGGACCTTCCGGGTCTATCGGATAGATCTTTTCCCGCAAGGCTTCGACATCGTCCCTTCTAAGTAACCCAGAAGACTCCTCTGGAGCCCACTTCTCGAATAAGATATACTGACAGGGCTGCATAGGCAGTGAAATCGCTCACCAAAAGGAGGAGTCGAGTATGCTCACACCGATGAGCCGAACGGTACTGCTCACGTTCGCAGTGTCCCTATTTGCCTTGCTGGCAGGCGCCCTCGTAACCCTCTCCGGGGATCTGGCGCCAGCGACCGCTCAAGAAGCCCCCAGCCTCGATCAATTCGTGGCCAACATGGAGGCCTCTCCGGGATTTTTCAACACGTATAAGACCAAGGACGGCACCCTCTTCCTCGAAGTCACGAAAGAGCACTTTGGCAAAGACTTTCTGGTCGTCGTCCAGATGGCCCGAGGCATCGGAGAATCTCTGCTGCTCACGGGTTATCCCCTGGATCAAGACATGATGACGTTCCGGATGCGCAACGACAGGATTGAACTCATCACCCGCAACCCGTACTTCCGCGCAGATCCAGGCACACCCCTGGGCAAGATGGTCAATTTGGGTTTCAGCGAATCCATACGACAGACATTTCCCATCGTCGCCCGGGACAAAGAGACAGGGCGCTATCTCATCGAGGCGACGAGCATGTTTGTCACGGACTGGCCGAACTTGCGCGATGTGTTGCCGCTGATCTACGGAGTGGGATTCGGTTTGGACCGCAGTCGTTCAGCTCTGGTATCCGTCAAGGGCTTCCCGCAGAACGTGGAGGTCGAAGTGGACTTGACCTTCGCCTCTTCCGGTCCCATCCCCAGCCGGACGTTGACGGACGAGAAGAGCCTGCCCATCTCGTATCACTACAGCGTTCTGGCTCTGCCCGATGATGCCATGAAGCCCCGACTCGCAGATGACCGCGTTGGGTACTTCACATGGGCGGCCACGTACAAAGACTTCAGCCGGCAAGCCGGACCTACGAACACGGTGCGCCTTGTGAACCGCTGGAGACTCGAAAAGAAAGATCCGTACGCGCCGCTCTCAGAGCCAGTCAAGCCCATCGTCTTCTATCTTGAGAACACGATTCCTCAAGAGTTTCGCTCGTACATCAAGGCCGGAGTGGAAGCGTGGAACAAGGCCTTCGAGGCTGCCGGCTTTAAGAACGCGATCATCGCCCTGGATCAGCCCAACGATCCCAACTGGGACCCCGGCGATGCGCGCTACTCCACCATCCGCTGGATCTCCACCGTCGCGCCCATCTTCGGTGCCATTGGACCATCCGATGTGGACCCACGCAGCGGTGAGATCGTCAATGCGGACATCTTGATCGTCGCCGATGAGATCGCCGGACTTACAGGTCAATACAAACGGCTGGTCGAGAACCCCTTGGACTACCTGGATCAGGAAGCGGAAGCCATGAGAGTGGCTCGCCTGCTCAACCCCGAGGCGGCCCAGAGGCTCTGCAACTTTGGTGCGGCCCTGGAACCTCACCTGGCTCTGCTGCGCTACACTCTACTAGCCGACGGCATAGTGGATGCCGACGGGGAGATCCCCTTGGAGTACGTTGGCGCAGCGCTCAAAGACCTCACCATGCACGAAGTGGGACACACCCTGGGACTGCGCCACAACTTCAAGGCCAGCATGTCCACGCCCTATAGCCAACTGCAAAACAAAGAATTCACGTCGCAGAATGGGCTCACGGCGTCCGTCATGGAATATGCGCCTCCCAACATCGCCGTCGACCGCAGCCAGCAGGGGGAGTACTTCCACTCCACGGTTGGCACATATGATGTCTGGGCCATCCAGTGGGGATATATGCCGGTCGGCAATGAAACCTTGGAACCTCACCCGCAACTGCAAGCATTGGCCGAGGAACACTACAAGAGGGAGTACCTCTACGGAACAGATGAAGATGCCGTTCTGTCGCCCAATTCCGTGGACCCTAGCATCTCCCAATTCGATCTGGGCTCCGATCCGATTGCTTACTATCACGATGTGCAGAAGCTGACGGATCGGCTCTGGGCAGGATTGGAAGACCGAGTCATCCGAGAGGACGGAGAACTCTGGCCGCTCAGAAGCGCTGTCCAGAACTTGCTCTTCCAACAATTTCGGGGCTATGTCTACTATGTCACCGCACTCGGCGGCGTAGAAGTCACCCGGGCTCACAAGGACGACCCGATCGGGCTTACTCCCTTCAAAGTGCTGCCCGCCGCGGAGCAGCGCCGAGCGCTCGACTTCATCTTGGAGGCGTTTCGGCCAGATGCTCTGCGCGAGTTTCCAAAAGAACTCATGGATAAGCTACCGCCAGAGCGCTGCTATGACTGGGCCTGCAGCTGGCAATTCGGCATGCGCTTCACGTACCCCGTACACGATATCATCACGAGCGCACGTGTAAGGATTCTGGATATGGCGTTCTGGGCGGAGCGACTGACGCGCATTCGTGACAATGCCTATCGCGCGGAGGAGCAAGACCCCTTCACCCTCGATGAGCTTTTCATGGGCTTTACGGATACGATCTGGGCGGATGTCCTCAACGAGCAGCCACCCACAGATTCGTTCCAACGGGCCATTCAAAGTGCCCATCTAGACAAACTGATCTCGCTCGCTCTCCCCAAGTCCACGCCACCCCCCAGCGCGGGAACGTGGCCGAATTCGCTCACCGTGGCTCCGCTGACCAACGAAGCCCGTGCCCTGGCCTTCGCAGAGCTCGTGAGACTCAATGGAGCCATCAGCAAACTGCTCAGTTCTACCAGTTTGGATTACATGAGCCGAGCACACTTGATGGAAGCTCAATTCCGCATCCAGAAGGCCTTGAGCACCGAATAACTGCCTAAGTCACTCACGAACAGAACCGAGCAAAGGGCACCCCTGGCCATCGGGGTGCCCTTACGTTTTGGCGAGGCGCTACGTCTGCCGTACAATACAGTCCATCCAGTGACCCAAGGAGGTCTGCCCTCTATGCGACGATGGTCCCTTGCGTTGATCTTGTTACTCCTGCTCAGCGGCCAAGGCTTGGCTACGCTGCCAGCTCAAGAGTGGGAAAGCGATTCAGACAAAGATCTGCACCGCTGGCTTTTAAAATCTCCCGCGCGTCAATACCTCTCTGCTACTGCAGAGCGCTATCTCTATCTGCGCTACGGGCCAGAAGCCCTTCACGGTGAAGATGGTGATGACCTGCGTGCGCTCGACCAGATCATCAACGATCGCGCTCAAGATACGATTCCCTCGTTGACAGAGCAGAACGAAGCCACCATCGAGGTCTCAGGCTCACATCTGGTCGCGGGCTGGAACGACGACGGCCAATATCTTTCTACTCTGAGCCTTACAGCGTATGCCTACTCGACCAACGGCGGACGGACGTGGCGCGACGGCGGAGTCATCCCTCCCATTCCGGGGGGCCTCAACATCGGCGACCCGGAGGTGAAGGCTGACCGACAGGGGAACTTCTACTTCGCCACGCTGGCCATCCGACCCGACGGCGTCTCCATCGTCGGCGTATCTAAATCCACCAACGGTGGGAAGACGTTCAGCGTTCCCGTGCAAGCGAGCGTCGGGCTCGATCCGGCCGACTTTCAAGACAAAGAATTCATGGCTATTGATAACACGGGAGGAACCTACGATGGCACGATCTACGTGACCTGGACGGATTTCTTCGCCAACCCACCGCCGGCCGCGTTCAACCAAATCGTGATGGCGCGCTCGACGAACGGCGGGCGAAGTTTCATGAAAGCTATCCCGGTTTCACCTCCTGGAGGCTTTCAAGATTCCATCCCGCGCGTCGGCCCCCAGGGCGAGCTCTATGTGCTCTATGTGGATTACGATGTCTCCGGCCTACGCCTCTCGAAATCTACAGACGGCGGACGCACGTTCGGAGCAGATGGCTTGGACAACACGTTGATCGCACGCTTCCAGTTCATCGGCACGCCCAACCTCAACTGTGGCCGAACGGTTCTTAAGGGTGACATCCGCGTCGGACAATCTCCATCGCTGGCTGTGAACCCCACTAACGGCGATGTCTATGTCGTCTATGAGAGCAACCCACCCGGACCCGATCAAGCCGATGTCTACTTCATTCGCTCGACCGATGGTGGTGTGACTTGGAGCGAGCCGTTAAAGATCAGCGATGATCGAACGCGGAACGATCAGTTCTTCCCGTTCCTCGCTGTCTCTCCTGATGGCATCATCGGGGTCAGCTTCAACGATAGACGCAACGACCCCGCCAACTTGAAGTATGACAAATATCTGGCCGTCTCGCGCGATGGCGGTCGAACCTTCGAACCCAATATCCGCATGAACTCCGTCGCCTCGCCCATCCCGCCTGTCGAGACGTATGACAACTGCTACATGGGCGACTATGACCAGATCGTAGCGGATGAGCAGTTCTTCTATGCTGCCTGGGGAGATAACCGCAATCCGGCGCTGACGTGGCGCACGGAGGCTCGCATGCCTCGACCCCGCGAGGGCACTGTCATCGTAGGCGTCGGGGATGCCGTACTGGCCATCGGCGGTTACTACACCGATTTGCCCACGGTCGTAGACACCGGAATCAACGAAGCGTATCTGCCGTCGATGGGTCGCTGGGTGAGCTTGTCTCCAGATCCGGTCGCGCGCGCCAATGCTGCTGCTGTTGGACTGGGCCTCTTCGCCTACGTGGCAGGCGGTCGGTCACTGCCTTCCGGAGATGTCCTTGCTAGTTTCACTCGCTATGACGCACTCACCAATAGCTGGACTCGCCTCCCGTCCATGCCCACTGCACGAGCTGGCTTGGGTCTGGCTGTCGTAGGCAACAAGATTTACGCCATCGGGGGAAGAGATTGCAGCCTCTATGTGGCGTGTGGCAAGGCACTCGATGCCAACGAAGCGTATGATCTCAAGACGGGGCGCTGGGAGACGAAGGCACCCATGCCGACGCCGCGCATGGATCTCGCTGTGGTTGCCCTAGACGATAAGATATACGCCCTCGGCGGATACAATCCCGATCAGGGCGCGCTCTCCGACGTGGAAGTCTATGACCCAGCCACTGACACGTGGACCCTAGCGTCCAGTCTCCCGGCCCGTCGAATCAGTGGAGGTGCGGCCGTATGCGGCGAGAAGATCGTCTATTTTGGCGGATACACGCCTTCGTACGCGCCGAGTGTGCGCGTCTGGATCTATGACAGCATGACCGAAGAGTGGGAGTTTGGGCCCTTCCTGAAAGTGGCTCGTGCTGAGGTTCACGGTTCCGTCGCGGCGGATCAACTCTTCGCCATCGGCGGCAGCTACGCTGAGGACCCACGCTATGCCGGCTACAATGAGGCCTTCTCTTGCAAGACCATGGGAGCCTTCCGGCCTGATCCAGACGTCTTCTTCGCTAAGATCCCAGTCTCTCCTCCGAGTGTGCCCCTTTCATCATCGAAGACCTCTACAGCGGCCACACCCACGCTGCAAAGCCTCACCCATACTGTGGACGCTCTCGGCAAGAATGTCATCACATTTTCTGCACAAGGTTGGGGGATTGCGATGTTGGAAGTAAAGCTCTTTGATCTCAGCGGTCGACAGATCGCTCAGAAGAGCGCGCGTGGGAACCGCTTGAAGATTCCGCTCGGGAATGTACTCGCCAACGGAGTATATCTCTATGTCATCACCGCACGCGCAGCAGAAGGAAGTGCGCTCGGAACCCGAGTGGAGAAGCTTGTGCTACTTCATTAATGCGCTCTGCTCCGACTTGAGAGAGATCTGGTTTTTGCGGCGCACCCAGACGAAGGAGATGAGCACGACAGCCAAGGTGATGAGCAGCGGGATCAGCAAGCGAAGTGAGATGAACTGTTGCAGTGCGGGCCATACAGTCTCCAGGCGATCCTTGATCAGGGGGTCTTTTACGATCATCTCTCCCGCGACCCAGGCGAGCAGCCCGCCGCCCAGCCAGATGAGCCAGGAATGCCGACTCAGTAGATAGGCCACAAGCGCGGCCCCTCCCATGAGTATGGGCATGCTGAGCGCTATTCCGAAGATGAGCAGTACCAGATCGCCATGCGAGAGCGCCCCAACTGCCAAGACGTTGTCTAAGCTCATGATGATGTCCGCGAAGATGATGATACGGATCGCCTCTGTGAGGCTTTGACTCGCTTCAACCTCTTTACCCTTCCCTGGAGGCCGAACCAGGAGCTCCATCGCAATCCAGACGAGGAGGACCCCTCCGACCGAGCTCAATCCGGCAACATTGAGGAGCATGGCCGCAGGCCAGGTGAGAGCCAAGCGCAGCACAATTGCACCCACCGTCCCCCACAAAAACGCCCAGCGACGTTGTCGGGCAGCGAGATGGCGTGATGCCATCCCGATGACGAGCGCATTGTCTCCGCTCAAGACCAGATTGATCAGGACAATGCCAGCAATCCCGCTGAGCGTGTTCCAGCCCATGTGTCAAGTTGTTCAGACGAGGGTAAGGCTCTCAGCCAGCGGCAGACAGGGGGGATCAGCCTTCCGCGGAATAAGGGAGGAGCGCCAACGCACGAGCCCGCTTGACCTCACGGCTGAGCATCCGTTGATGCTTGGCGCATAGACGGCTCACCCGCCGCGGGAGGATCTTGCCCACGCGGTTGACATAGCGTCTCAGCTCGTCAGGGCGCGTATACGTAAATGAAGCATCATGCTTGCAGATCTCACACCTCTGACGTGGCCTACGATTCATGAATTTCATTAAAAGGGGACCTCCTCATCTCCCGTTGTTTCTTCCGGGGGCGTCTTGGAATCGGGTGGCGCCTCCACGTTCTCTTCGGCTCCACGCCGGCCAGGCCCACCCAGAAACTGGACACTCTCCGCGACGACTTCTGCCACCTTGCGCCGCTCGCCCTCTTCGGTTTCAAACGTCTCAATGCGCAGTCGACCGTCTACCGCTACGGATCGCCCTTTCCCTAAGTAGTTGGCGCAGTTCTCCGCTTGCGGCCCCCAGACCACAATCGGCACAAACGTCGTCTCTTCTTGCATATTGCCATCGCGATCGCGATACCGCCGGTTGACGGCGATCGAAAAACGAGTCCGAGCTACACCGTTCTGGGTATAGCGCAGTTCCGGATCATCGGTGAGATTGCCGATCAAGACCACTCGATTGAGCCCAGCCATACCAATGCCTCCCTCTTTCCTTAAAGCCCTTATGTCGTAGCCTGGCTGGGGACGCTCGCTTCTTCCTCCTGACGCACGATCTGATAGCGCAACACCCGATTGTCCAGCTTGAAACGCTCCTCGAGCGCTCGTAGCTTCGTAGGGTCGAGCACGAACTTCATGAGCACGTAGTAGCCCTTATCATAGCCCTCGATCTCATAGGCAAAGGGGCAGATGTCCCAGTCCTCGACTTCGGCAATAGTTCCGCCGTTCTCTTTGATGACCTGTTCGTAGCGCGCTGTGACCTGTTCGTACTCGGCCTTGTCGATGTCAGGCCGGATGATATACATGACTTCGTATAGGCGTTCCAGTCAGACCACCTCAACCTCCATAGTGTTGGGTGAAAGTATAGCAAAACATATAAGAGGCCGCAACCGTTGCCTCGTCAATTTTCCAAGCGGATTACGGCTTAAGATGGTACAGCATCCGCGGGAAGGGGATGCACTCTCGCAGATGCTCTATGCCCGCAATCCAGGCCACGGTTCGCTCGACTCCCATGCCGAAGCCGGAGTGCGGAACGGAACCGTACTTGCGCAGGTCAATGTACCACTCGTAGGGCTCGCGGGGCAGGTTGTGCTGTGCGAGTTTTTCAATCAGCACCTTCTCATCGGAGATGCGTTGGCTCCCACCGATGAGTTCTCCGTACCCCTCCGGTGCAATCAAGTCGGCCGCCAGCACCAGTTCAGGGTCTTCGGGGTCGGGCTCCATGTAGAATGCCTTCATGGCCGCGGGCATTCTCTCAATGAATACGGGTCTTTGGAAATGCCCTGCCAGCGCTTCCTCATCGGGTGCTCCAAAATCCTCTCCCCACGACTTGCCAAGCCCACGTCCCTTGAGGATTTCGAGAGCCTGTGCGTAGGTGACACGCGCAAACGGATCGCGAAGCGCTTGCTCTAGAAGACTCGTATCACGCTCTAGGGCTTTTAACTCGGCATGGCGCTTCTCGAGCACACGCCGAACGACATAGCGCACGAGCTCCTCTTGAAGCCTCATATTGCACTCATGATCGCAGAAGGCCATTTCGGCCTCGGCCATCCAAAATTCCGTCAAGTGCTTTCGCGTTCTGGATTTTTCCGCTCGGAATGTCGGGCCGATCCAATAGACGTCTCCCAGGGCCATCGCAGTAGCCTCGAGATAGAGTTGGCCGCTCTGGGAGAGATAGGCTTTGTCCCCAAAATAATTCACTTCAAACAGCGTCGTGGTTCCTTCCACAGAGAGAGGGGTCAAGATGGGTGATTCTGTGGCGATGAAGCCTCGCTCGTCGAAGAAGTCACGAATGGCCTGCAGGACCTCATGACGGATTCTCAAGATCGGGACTTGCTTGGAGGAGCGAATCCATAGATGCCGATGATCCATCAAGAAGCCCGTGCCGTGCTCCTTAAGACCAATGGGATACTCCCGCGCCAAGTGGACGAGTTCGATCTGGTGAATCGTCAACTCATAGCCGGTGGGCGCCCGAGGATCTGCCTTGGCAATCCCCCAGACTTTGATGGAAGATTCTTGCGTGAGTTTTTCGGCCAGCTCGAAGGCTTTATCGTTCTTCTTCGTGACAACCCCTTGGATGATCCCGCTGCCATCGCGGAGGAGCAGAAATTGAATGCCACCTCCTGAACGCTTGTTGTAGAGCCAGCCGCAGATCAACACCTCCTGACCCAAGGTGGCAGGAATCTCTTCGATGCGTGTGGGTTTCATGCGAATCACGCCCCGAATAGCTCGAGCATCTGGCGATGAATGATCCCGTTCGAGGCGACAAGTTCGCCTCCGGTGGGGGAGAGTTCCCTACCCCCAAGATCACTCACCTGTCCTCCGGCTTCTTTTACCAGCAAGCATCCCGCGGCTAGATCCCAGCGTTTGAGGTTCAGCTCCCAGTAGCCGTCTAGCCGGCCGGCTGCTACATACGCCAAACAGAGCGCGGCCGACCCCAGTCGCCGCAGGCTTTGAGCTATCGGCAAGAAAGCACCACAATAATTGAGATTGCGCTCTCGCAGCTCTGATCGATGCGCAAATCCTGTTGATACGAGACTTTCACGAAGTCGCTTGACGTTCGAAACCGTGATGGTGCGGTCCAGATTGAGGTGCGCCCCCTCCCCTGCGACCGCGGAAAAGAGTTCATCGCGCAGGGGGTCGTACACCACTCCCAAGACGATCTCTTCCTTCTTTTCCAGTGCGATGGAGATGGAGAAAAATGGGATACCATGCGCATAATTGACTGTGCCATCCAGGGGATCAATCACCCAGCGATACGGCGCTTGAGATCGTGCCGGTGGAGTCTCCTCCGAAAGAATGCCGTGATCCGGGTACTCGCGACCGATCCGTTCGAGTATGACTCGCTCGGCCAAGCGATCGGCTTCCGTCACCAGATCGTGGTGGCTCGTCTTCAGCTCGTAAGCCATTCCCGAAGTCAGGCGTTCTCGCAAGAGTTCCCCCGCTTCCTTGGCGGCCTCCACGGCCAGTTCCAGAAAGTGCTTCATTCCGGCCGAATCCAGTCCTCGATGATGGCCAAGATCGCATCCTTACGAACCCGAGCCTGCTTGGCCAGATCCGTGCATTTCTTGTGGTAGAGATGGCGGAATTTCTCGTCCCGGATTGTCTTGAGGTTGATGTCAACATTGAGGAGCGCGGAATGGAGACCCGCTTCCGCCAACGAGGCGGCTGTACCGGCGTCGCTTACGGCGCTTCGCACGCCTTTGGCAGCGGCTTTCTGGGCCAGTTCCAACACCGCGTCACACGCCGCCGCAATGCGATGGGGGACTTCCGTGGCGCCTTTGAGCGCTGTCTGTATGGCCTGTTGACGCTTGACCTGTTCGCGCTCACTGGACTTGGCAAGCCTGTAGGCTGCCATCACTCGATCGAAGGCGGCCGCATCCTGATCCGCAAGGCGGAGCAGCTCGTCTCTCAGTCGGTCAGCTCTTTGAACGATCTCTTTCATTTCGGAAGCCACTCGCTGATATTCTTTCTCCTGCCTCTTTAAGGTGAGTCGACCCATCATGGCCACCAGGGCGGCAGCCATGCCCCCCACGACGGCCGAGGCCGCTCCCCCTGCCGGCGTGGGCGCAGCAGAAGAAAGCTTGTCGAAAAACTCACGTAGAGTCAAGTTTGCTGTGTTCATGTGGGATCGCACTACTATAGGAAAATATCGGGACTTCGTCAACCTGTGGGCGCCACGTTCTTTGCCGAGCTGTACTTGACAGCCTCCGTGCCATATCGTAGCAATGTATTGGGATGGAAGGCTTAGGCAAACGGCCGGTCATGTTGCTCTCCCTGAGCGCCGCCGTGGGCACGCTGGGACTCAAGTTCTGGGCCTATTGGGTCACAGGGTCTGTGGCCATCTTCTCCGATGCGGCCGAATCCTTGATCAACATCACAGCAGCCCTCATCGCGTTCCTCGCCCTGGAGATCGCAGCAAGACCGGCGGATGCCACCCACACCTATGGGCACGAGAAGGCGGAATACTTCTCCAGCGGCTTCGAGGGCTCACTCATTCTGGCGGCGGCCATCGCGATCTCCTATCAAGCCTGGATGCGTCTGTGGAACCCCATCGAACTGGAGAAACTACCTCTGGGTCTTGCGATTGCCGTGGCAGCGGCCTTGATCAACCTTGCTGTTTCGTTGGCGCTCCTGGCCGCAGCCAAGCGCTATGAGTCCATCACGTTGGAAGCCCATGCCCGACATCTCTTGACAGACGTCTGGACCACGGCGGGTGTTGTGGCAGGGCTGGGAGCCGGAATGCTCGTCCGCTGGCCGTGGCTCGATTCGCTCATTGCGTTGGCCGTGGCGATCAGCATCGTCGTCTCCGGTCTAGGTCTCTTACGGCGATCGTTTCGAGGCTTGATGGACTACACGCTCCCGCCCGAAGAGATCCGGATCATTCAAGATATCCTGACTCGTCACAGCGAGAAGGGCGTGACCTACCACCAATTGCGCACGCGCCGCGCCAGCACGAAACGTTTCGTGGATTTTCATCTGCTCGTGCCCGGAGATCGCACCGTTCAAGAGACCCATGATCTTTGCGAGGTGATCGAGAGGGAGATGAAGAGCGCTCTTAAAGAAGCAAGTATCACGATCCACATCGAACCGGTGGAGGACCCCGCCTCGTGGGAAGGGCTGTCTGCCACGAAAGCCAAGACCTCCTAAGAGTTGGCTCGCTGAGACGTTGTCAACGATAATAGAACGCGGACAAGAGGAAGCAGCCATGAACGCCATTTCGGTCCAGGGACTCATCAAGGACTATTCTGACCTGCGGGCGGTGGATGGGATCAGCTTCGATGTGGAACGCGGCGAGATCTTCGGGATGCTGGGTCCCAACGGCGCAGGGAAGACGACCACCATTGAATGCATCGAGGGGCTGAGAAGACCCGATGGAGGTACGATCCGTGTGCTGGGGCTCGACCCCCAACGCCAGGGCTACGAGTTGCGCGAGCGCATCGGCGTACAGCTACAGGCCACCTCACTCTACGAGCGTATTCGAGTGCGAGAGGCCTTGAAGCTCTTTGCCAGCTTCTACCGGACCCGTAGCCCTTGGGCCGACGCTTGGCAGAGGCTCGTAGAGCCCCTGGGTCTGGCAGAGAAGATAAACAGCTACTATTACGCCCTCTCGGGCGGCCAGAAGCAGAGACTCCACATCGCCCTCGCCCTCGTGCACGATCCGGAGATCATCTTCTTAGACGAGCTTACAACGGGACTAGATCCTCAAGCGCGCCGGGCCATGTGGCAGCTCATCAAAGAGATCCGCAATCGAGGAAAGACGATCTTCCTTACTACCCACTATATGGAGGAAGCAGAGCATCTATGTGACCGAGTCGCGATTCTCGACCGCGGCCGCATTCTCGCTCTCGACAGTCCTTCCCGCTTGATCGCCAGCTTGGGCGGCGAGAATCGCATTCTCTTCACGCTCCAAGGATCGTGCGACGTGGATTTCTTCCGCAGGATCCCCCATGTCAGCCGGGTGGAGCGCATCGACAGCCAGCTAGCCCTCTACAGTTCCCAAAGCAGTCAAGTTCTTCTGGAACTCATCAAAAGAGCAGACTCCAACGGCTGGTCTCTGCAGGATGTGCACGTACAGCGGGCCACACTCGAAGACGTCTTCCTCACACTGACAGGGAGGGCGCTCCGCGAATGAGGGGGTTTCTTCATCTCACCTGGGTGGAGACCAAGCTCTTCCTGCGCGAGTGGCAGGCCGTATTCTTCAGCTTCGTGCTGCTGCCCATGCTGCTCTTCCTCTTCAAGGCCATCTTTCGCCATGATCCTTCCGTTGTGTTCGGGAACGTGGCCACCGTCGAGCAGATGGTTCCGGGATTCATTGCCATTGGCATTGCCTCCAACGCGATCTACATCATCGGCGGCGTGCTGGCCAGCTATCGCGAACGGGGAATCTTACGGCGCTTTCGGGTGACGCCGCTTCGTCCCGGTGCGGTCTTGGCCTCGCAGCTCGTGGTGGTCTACGGGATGACGATGCTGAGTGCTCTCATACTCATGGGCATCGCCCGGCCCTTTGGCTTGAAGCTCCTGGGCGATCCGTTATCGATGCTGGGGGCTTTCACTCTGGGGGCCTTGAGCTTCTTCTCGTTCGGGTTTCTCATTGGAAGTCTTTTCAAGACGGCCCGCATCACATATTCCGTGAACACCACGCTCTTTTTCTCCATGATCTTCTTAAGTGGGGCGGCCATCCCGTTGGAGCTGCTCACGCCCTTTATGCAAAATATCGCGCGACTCATCCCCTTGACGTACGTGGTCAACCTCCTGCGGGATGCTTGGCTGGGGCGAGGCCTAGCCGCGAGTTGGCCGAACATTGCTGTTTTAGGGACATTCTTCGTGGTCTGTGCTTTCATCTCCTCACGAGCATTCCGGTGGGAGTAGAGTGATTTTAGAGTTGCACTGCCAACGGGCTTTCCGCTATGATGCAGCGTAAGAACTCAAAACGAGGAGGGTAAAAGTATGCGTACCGGCGTAAAGATCCTCACGGTGGTTTCGATTGTGGCGTTGCTCGTGCCTTTGATGACCATCGGGCAAGGGGGCGCCACCCTCGATGTGGTTAAGGCTCGGGGTAAACTGGTCTGCGGAGTCAACTCCAGTGTCCCCGGCTTCGGCTTGCTCGATGCCCAGACAGGCACGTTCTCTGGGTTCGACATAGACTATTGCAAGGCGCTTGCGGTGGCCATCTTCAACGACGCGAACGCCGTAGAATTCCGGCCGGTGACGGCACAAACACGCTTCACGGCTCTGGCTGCCGGGGAGATTGACGTGCTCATCCGAAACACGACTTGGACGTTCACCCGCGACGTGGATCTGACCTTCAACTTCGTTCCGACGACATTTTACGACGGCCAAGGCTTCATGGTGAGAAAAGCCTCGGGGATCACGAGCGTCAACGATCTAAACGGGGCCACGGTCTGCGTGCTCCAAGGCACCACGACGGAACAGAACTTGGTGGACTGGGCTGCCCAGAACAACTTCAATATCACGCCGCTGGTCTTCGCTCAAGAGGCGGCGCGCAATCAAGCGTATGATGAAGGCCGCTGCGACGCTCTGACTGCCGACGCCTCCGCGTTGCCCGCTGCCCGATCACTGCTATCTAAACCAGACGATCACACAGTTCTCCCTGAGCGCATCTCCAAGGAGCCCTTGGGTCCGGTCGTCCGCGAGGGTGACGACGCATGGTTTGATCTCGTCAAGTGGACGGTCTACTGCACCATCGACGCGGAAGAGCTGGGCGTCAATTCCGGCAACGTCGACGCGCAACTCGGTAGCAATGCTGCGGAAGTGCGGCGCCTCTTGGGTGTAGAGGGTGAGTTCGGTGCCAAACTCGGTGTGGACAACGCTTGGTGCGCCAATGTCATCCGCACCGTCGGTAACTACGGAGAGATCTATGCCCGAAACGCGGAGCCTCTCGGCCTAGCACGTGCAGGGAGCCTCAACGACCTACACAGCAAGGGTGGTGCCATCTACTCACCTCCTTTCCGTTAGAGTCTGGGTGAGACGTTGGCTTTGAGCCAGGGCGCGGCTCTGGGCAAGTGTACGCGAGCCGCGCCTTCCTCTTAACCTCTTCACGATGAGCAGGTCGTCGTCTGGTCGCTCTTTGGCCTTCTGGCGCGACGTCCGCGTCGTGCGCATCGCCATGCAGCTCGTATTTCTCGCTGCTCTTGCCCTTTTCGTCTATTGGCTCTATAGCAACTACGTCGTGAACACCAGGCGATTCAACTTCGGCTTCGACTTCGTGAGCAGCACGGCAGGATTCACGGTCTCCGAGGGACTCGCCCATGAGCGCACAGACTCCAATGGAAAGCTCTTCCTGGTGGGCCTTCTCAACAGCTTGCGGGTCATCATCATAGGGATTGTACTCGCCTCGCTACTCGGACTGATCGCAGGTGTCAGCCGGCTTTCGGACAACTGGCTCATCTGCCGTATCGCCACGATCTACATTGAGACGATCCGAAACACGCCGTTGCTTGTGCAACTCTTCTTCTGGTACACGGCTGTCTTTCTCAAGCTCCCGCTCGTTCACGAAAGCATTGCTCTGCCGGGAGCGATCTACCTCAGCCAGAGGGGGTTGGTCCTTCCCAAGCCCTATCTGACGGACGGGGTTGAGCTGTGGCGTTGGTTTCTACTGGCGGGCGCGCTGGTGGGCCTTGTTGTGTACATCGCCCGGCGGGTACATCTGGCCCGTGCGGAACGCCCTGGCTCTCCGTTCCTATGGGGAGTTGGCGTCTTTGCAGGGATTGCGGCACTCGGCTGGTGGATCTCCCCCCAGCGCCCGGTCGCTTGGGAGGCTGCCGAGCTGGGGAGATTCAATTTCCAAGGAGGGCTGCAGCTCTCGCCGGAGTTCGTGGCCGTGCTCCTGGGACTGGTGATCTATACGGGCGCATTCATTGCGGAGATCGTGCGCGCTGGGATTCTAGCCGTCTCCAAGGGTCAGCGAGAGGCGGCGTTGGCGGTGGGTCTCACGCGTATTCAGACCCTGCGGCTCGTCATTCTGCCTCAAGCGTTGCGGGTGATCGTGCCCCCCGTGACCAGCCAATATTTGAATCTGGCAAAGAACTCCAGCCTAGCGGTGGCTGTGGGGTTCCCAGATCTCTTCAACGTCGCGGGCACCATCATTAACAAGACGGGCCGTGAGGTCGAGATGATTCTAGCAATCATGGGAAGTTACCTGACCATGAGCCTGCTGACCTCATTGTTTATGAACTGGTACAATCGCAGAATTCGTTTCGTGGAGCGATGAAAGATGCTTCCTCCGCCTACGGTGCGCGTAGGGCCGATTCGCTGGCTTAAAGAGAACCTGTTCAGCACGTGGTACAATACGCTCCTCACCTTCCTGGCGCTCGCGTTTCTCTACGCCGTACTGAAAGGCGTCCTCACCTGGGCACTCACGCAGGCCGACTGGGCGGTCATCCCGCCGAACCTCAAACTGCTTCTTGTTGGCTTCTACCCGCAGGCAGAGTTATGGCGTGTGTGGGTTGTCCTTTATCTCATCTTGGGGCTCGTGGGCCTGAGCGCGGGGATCTGGGGCAAGCTCTTGCGCGATGCTGTGGTGCTGATCGGCTCGGCAGTGATTCTGCTTGGGCTGGTTCTTTGGCTCACGAATTGGGGCGAACTCTTGTGGCTTACGGGACTTGCTGTGACGATGTTTGGAGGCATAGGCTTAGGCTGGCTCGTCCGTTCTAAGCTGGGATCTCCAAAATCGTGGAAGCGCAGTTTGATGGTGCTCTGGCTCCTTGCGCCCGTGCTCGTGATTCTACTCTTGACAGGGGCACCCGGCATTCTGACGGGCGTGCCGACGACTCAATGGGGAGGGCTTCTGCTCACGTACGCTTTGGCCATCGTGAGTATCTTTCTCTCGTTTCCCTTGGGCGTGCTTCTGGCGTTGGGGCGACGGAGTGCTCTGCCTGTCATTCGCTGGTTCTCTATTGGGTACATTGAGGTCATCCGCGGCGTACCGCTCATCACGGTGCTCTTTATGGCATCGCTTATGCTCCCGCTCTTTCTGCCGAGCAGCTGGCGTGTGGACCACGTGATCCGGGCGATCACAGCGTTTACTCTCTTTACCGCAGCGTACGTGGCCGAGAACGTGCGTGGCGGGCTTCAAGCCGTTCCATATGGACACATCGACGCTGCGCGGGCTCTGGGCCTCAACCCGCTCTTGACGACGGCTCTCATCGTACTCCCTCAGGCGCTTCGGGCCGTCATCCCGGCCAACGTGGGACAATTCATCAGCCTCTTCAAAGACACGTCGTTGGTGTTCATCGTCCCATTGCTTGACTTCTTGGGTATCGCCCTGGATGTGATTAAGGACCCCAAGTGGGGCGGTCCGGCCAGTGAGATGCTGCTGTTCGTGGCCCTGATGTACTGGATGTTCACCTACTTCATGTCTCATATGAGCCGGAGGCTGGAGAAGGCGCTCGGAGTCGGCGAGCGTTAGAATCGAGAGTGTCCTGACAACCATGAGTGATCCGATCATCGTAGCCGAGGACGTGCACAAGTGGTTTGGGCCCTTCCATGCGCTGCGCGGGGTGTCCTTGAGCGTCTCGCGCGGGGAAGTGGTCGTCATCTGTGGCCCGTCGGGATCGGGCAAATCGACCTTCATTCGCACCATCAATCGCTTGGAGGAACATCAACGCGGGCGTATTCTTGTGGATGGCATAGAACTCACCAACGATCTCAAGAACATCGAGGCCATTCGG
This sequence comes from Candidatus Fraserbacteria bacterium, assembly GCA_037442925.1. Classification (GTDB taxonomy): domain Bacteria; phylum Bipolaricaulota; class Bipolaricaulia; order RBG-16-55-9; family RBG-16-55-9; genus RBG-16-55-9. The sequence goes on from JBBIPG010000007.1 coordinate 49,716, forward strand.
CGTGAGATCGGGATGGTCTTTCAGCAATTCAATCTCTTCCCTCATCTGACAGTCTTGCAGAACATCACGCTGGCTCCCATCTGGGTGCGCAAGATGAGGCGCTCGGAAGCAGAGAAGCTAGCGATGGAACTTCTGGAGCGCGTGGGCATTCCGGAGCAAGCTCACAAATATCCAGGGCAACTGTCGGGAGGTCAGCAGCAGCGCGTGGCCATAGCGCGAGCCCTGGCCATGCAGCCCAAGATCATGCTCTTCGATGAACCAACTTCGGCCCTCGATCCAGAGATGATCAAAGAAGTTCTCGATGTCATGGGAGAGCTGGCAGAGAGTGGCATGACGATGATTGTCATCACGCACGAGATGGGGTTCGCCCGCGAGGTAGCGGATCGGATTGCCTTCTTTGATGAAGGACGCATTGTGGAATCAGCGGACCCGGTGGAGTTCTTCACGCAGCCCAAGCACGAGCGGACCAAGCTTTTTCTGTCGCAGATCCTACATCACTGATGGAAGAGTCAAGGGTAGGGACACATGCCCCATCTCTTCTGGACGACATACGACAACCTGAAGCTGAGTTCACTCCCCGCTTGGCTTTCTCCCACAGAGCGCCTCCAGCTGCAAGCATTTCCTTCAGAGCACCGCAGGCGCAACTGGCTGGCCGGCCGCCTCGCCGCCAAGACTCTTATCTCACGTCATTTACAAGAGAGGGAGAACCGTTCACTTCCACTTACCGATATCGAAATCGACTACTCAGCCCAGGGTGAGCCTCAGGCCCGCGTGGAAGGACAGACGCTCTCCCATCTCTCACTCTCCATCGCCCACAGCCACGGCCACGGCTTTGCTGGCCTGGCTCTACTGAGCGAAGAGGGCCGGATCGGCGTCGATATTGAGTTCATACGACCGCTCAACCCCAGACTTTCAAGCCGCATTCTCACCCCTCAAGAACTAAAAGCTCTTCCTAGATCACCCAACGATAAGGAGCACAAACAGTTGATCCTCTACTGGACGCTCAAGGAAGCGGCACTCAAGGCTCTCAAGCCCGTGCTCGCCGTGTCCATGGCTCAGTTGGAGGTTCAAATGGGGAAGAATCAGGGGCAAGCTCAAATCCACCTGCCTCTTGGCGATGTATATCTAAAAGCTCACTATCAGCAAGAGCATAGCGTTTTCCGCGCGTATGCCCTTGTGCCCCCGGCATTGCTTGACCTTATCGCAGAACGGCGATCTTCCTCACTTGGCTACGAACGAGGCTCCCATCCCAAGCACGTGCCGTGACCAGATAGAGATAGATGCCGTTGGCTGCCGGAGCGCCCCGGTTGGTCTGCAGGTTCCATTGCACGGTTGGCCCTCGCGTCGGGCCGCTGTCAAAGATGATAAGGCCGCGAAGATCGTAGATCTCGACTCGCAAGCTTTCAATTTCCATCGCGCCCTCGATGCGGAAGGCCAGCGCGTTTCTACTCCTCGTTGGCACAACCTGCAGTTCTGGTCTGGCCCTGGCAAGTTGAGGCACACTGAATTGAGAAGTGCTAGCGGGCATTGCAAAGGATTCGATAGGCTCGATGGCGAAGAAGACGTCCGGATCAGGACGAGTATACCCCAGCCGCTCGCAGTCGAAGACTTCATTGGCTCCGCTGTGGGCCACACGGGAAGAACTGCTCCCTCCGATGGCGTAGATCTGATTCCGTACGGTCACGGCTGACCCACCGATACGCTCAAACTTGGGAGCAGCCACCTGCTCCCATTTTCCCGTGACCGTGTCGTAGCTCCAAGCATCGCGTCGAAGCGGAGTAAAGAATTCACTCACCCCATCGAACACCATGATCTTCTCCTCACAGACGCCCACAGAAGGAGCGAACCGTCTGCTTGGTAGATCCGTGGCCCAGTTCCATTCATCTAAAGCTGGATTGTAGACAAGAACCGTCCCGAACGTCTCTTGTGTCTGCATATTGAAGCCACCCAGAACATAGATCTTTCCCTCGACAACAGCCATCGCGAAGGCCGCCCGCGGCTCCGGCAAGGGAGCCGCTCTAGACCAGCGCCCGCTTCTTAAATCATAGACCTCCACAACATCGAGGGTTTCGCCACAAACGAGCGAGATGCAGTTTTGTCCGCCAATGACATAGATCTTGCCTCCGACGTGTGCTGTGCCCAAAGCCCAACGCGGAGTGGGCAAGGAGGGCAAAGTATCCCAACGGTTTGTAAGGGGATCATATCGCTCGAAGGCACTGCTTACCCCACCGAACTTGGATGACTGCCCGCCCAGCACGTAGAGCGCAAGACCGACTCCGACCGCCGCCGCTCCCGATCGCGGCGTGGGCATTGAAGCCAGTCTCATCCACTGTCCAGACTGCGTGTTATATACCTCATTTAGATCCGAGTCCCCGGCTTCTCGGAAGCCAAGCTTCGTCCCACCAACCACGAAGACAGCACCGCCCACAGCCGCATTGGCTGTGGTTTCTCTGGGTGTGGGCATATCTGCAAGAGTCTTCCAGGTGAGTCCCTTCTCGCGGTTATCTCCCCAGATCAGATAGAAATTCTCCGAGTCAGCGGTGATGTCATTGTAGTCGGCCATGTAGCATGGGCGGATACGGTCGAAGTTGGGGCCAAGCGGCGGCACATCGGAAGAGACTATGGTCACGCGCTTATTGGGCAGCCACATTCGACCCCCATCCTGCGAGACAGCCATGAAGACATCGAACTTGAGATTATTTGAGTCGAGGCGGCGATCATACCAGATGATGGCCAGCGTCCCGTCGGGAGCCACAGTTATCGCTGGCATCCATTGATCGTTCAGAGTGCGATCATCGTTGACACGTATGGGATCTGACCAGCTGCGTCCGCCATCGCTGGAACGCGAGAAAAAAATATCTGCCTGATCGGTGCCCGATGGATTGCTGTTGTAAGTCACATAGACTTCGCCATTGACCGGGTTGACGGCCAGCGCAGGAAACTCAAAGACAGCATCGATGTAGCCATTGAGAATTCCGCGGCCTTGGCACGTGGCTTCTGGTGAGGGTTGTCCGATGAATTCTAACTTGGCAATCAGTGTGTTCTCGACACCATCTGCTCCGAATGTGCGTCCGCCATCGGTGGATTTAGCAATGTGAATCCCCGGCGTGTTGAAATCCTCCCAAGCTACATAGACTTCTCCACTCGGCCCTACACGTGGAATTGCGCCTTGGATGTTTCGCCCGGGAGGTGAGACCCCAATCGCCGACTGATACGTGCGGCCACCGTCGGTGGAGCGGGCGAACATGATCTGAGATCCTTCTTCCGAGTAGCGCGTCCAACTGACGTAGATGTTGCCGTCAAATGGGCTTCCTGTCGTATCCGTCACGATGAATTCTTTGTCTTGAAAGCTGTCGGGGCCACTCACATTGCGGCTGGCGTTCACCGGCGGGCTGAACGTGCGTCCTCCATCCGTGGATTTCGCGACGCCGATGAAGGCAATGCCTTGGGCATCTATTGAGATCTGAGAGAAATAGAAGTTTCCCTCGTTGTCTACAGCAATATCTGGATCACCGGCATTGAAGCCTCCCTTCACCGGTGGGATCACCCCGCCATCGGTGAAGGTCTTCCCCCCATCTGTGGAGTATCCGTAGCCAGTCAGGCTCCCTCGGTGAATCTGTCCACTGTCGTTCCAGCCGACGACGACATGAGAGCCATAGACGGCCACGGCGGTCTCGCTCTGAGTAGTTTGCGAGGGATTTTCGTCTTGAGAGCGATCGTTGACCCTGAGATTAAGTCCCCAGATGTTCTTGACTTTGTTTTCGCTCTCTTCATCAGGGGAGATAGCACGAGAGCCATACTTGAGAACTAGAAAGTTCTCTGCGGCGCTGGAAAGATAGGGCCGGAAGGGTGAATTCAGCAGCCATTTGTAATGATCTCCGGGTATCTGAGAACCCTCTTGAGCGCCTGCCCAACTTGAGAGTCCCAATGTCAAGAGTGCCACACCCAAGACCGCAATGCGTATGGAGTTCAACACTTTCACTCTGGATTCTCCTCCTCATACAGGATGTGTAACGGGTGATTCTAGCACATCAAGCAGGGGAACGTGAAGTCAGTTCTGCTAACAGGTTGCCGCGATTTATGGGATCTACGCGAGCGTACCCGTGTGCATCTACGGCAAAGGCAAGATCCAAGATACCGAGCCCGCCAAAAGCATGAAAGGCCACACCTACGCCTGCTACTGGTGCTCGAAACGCAAGGGCAGGATCTAGCGCTACCGCGATTGCCTCTTACCCCACCTTGAATACTATAATTAGTTAGGAGGCAGGCAATGGAGTGGATATTCGGTCTCGTGTTTCTTGCGATCATAGCGGAGCTATGGTGGAAAGCAGCAAGGTATTTCGCACGTTCCATACAAAAACTTGACGAATACGAAAAAGAGACGAAACGAATACAATCAGACGACGAAGACGAAGAGGAGAAAGGCGAATAATCTTCTCCTTCCATGAAAATGGTTGTCAAGTCCGCTAGGTACTCTAGCGGTTAGAAAACTCAAGTCATCCTTCCATCCGTCCCTCAACTACGGACACATCATAGCGTTGGAC
>JBBIPG010000008.1:0-53855 GCA_037442925.1 Candidatus Fraserbacteria bacterium
TCTGCTGTCTCAGCTTTCCGAGAGCTTCATTGACCCGCTGATAGGTATGCCCTAGCATCTCCGCCAGCGTCTGGCAGGAGAGCTTCGGCTCGAGCCTCACACCTTGAGGCGTGGCCTGTCCAAAGCGCCGGTGTAAAAACCAGAGGAGCACCGCAAGCTGATCTCGTAAGTCGCCTCGGGTGGCTGCTAGCAGGCGCACTTGAAACTCATATGCCTCTTGGGCTAGTGAAGTGATAAGGCTCACTGTCAGCTCCTCCGAGTGACTCAGCAGACGACTCAGCTCTTGAGGCTTTAGGATCAGAAGGCGCGTGGGCTTCAGTGTTTGTGCATATGCCCGCCGCACACTTGCGGTTAGAGCACTTCTGCCCAAGAGGTCTCCGGGTTTAAGCAATCTCAGCGAGAAGGGTGTGCCATCCACCATGATATGAGCCACCTTGACTAAGCCTTCTAAAATCACGTACATCTCTTCAGACAGGTCCCCTTGCCCGAAGATGAGGGCTCCGGCGGGGTAAGATGCCGTACGCAGATAAAGACCCTGCCGAGCGGCTTGTTCCAGAATCTGCCGACTGAGGCGTCTTGGTTTTTCTAATTCCTTCGGCGACCCGGCAGCCATAGTTCTCCCCGTAGGCCCGTGGCTTTGCGTCCCGCTCTTTCAAGCGGTTTGCCTTTATCGCGGTTGAACGACTTTACAGGTAGCATACATTACATGAGAAGTCAAGCGGCCGGATTAACAAGGATCTTGATTTCGATGGCTGCATTCCGTAAGATTACTCCATCTTGCCAGCGGGGGCGGCCTGACTGGTGACGGCCCGCCTGGTCCGCTGGTCACACCAAGGTGATCTATATGATCCTCAAACTGCCTGACGGTCGCAGGCTGGAGGTCAACGAGCCCAGCGCACGACTGGGCGACGTCCTTCAAAAGCTCGACCCCAAACTGGCCAAGAAGGTCATCGGCGCTCGAATGAACGGCGAGTATGTTGATCTTTACTTCCGTTTGCCACAAGGAGAGGGCGAACTGCTGCTCTTGACCCTTGAAGACGAAGGAGCCCGGTGGCTCTATCGTCATAGCATGGCCCACGTCATGGCCCAGGCTGTGAAACGCCTCTTTCCGGAGACAAAGCTTGCCATCGGCCCGCCCATCGAAGAGGGTTTCTATTATGACTTCGACATGCCAGAGCCGTTCAAGCCCGAAGACCTCGAGAAGATCTCCGAAGAGATGAAAAAGATCATCAAAGAGAATCATCGCTTTGTGCGTCAGGAAGTCTCCCGCAAAGAAGCCCTCAAGATGCTCAAAGAGATGGACGAGCCCTACAAGCTGGAGATCCTCAACGAGCTGGAAGAGGGCGAAGAGATTTCATTCTACAAAGACGGTGAATTCATCGATCTCTGTCGCGGTCCGCACATCCCCAGTTCGGGACTCGTCAAGCACTTTCAGCTTCTGGAGGTTGCGGGAGCCTACTGGCGCGGAGATGAGAAGAACAAGATGCTCCAGCGCATCTACGGGACGGCCTTCTACAAGAAGGAAGATCTGGAGATATTCTTGAAGCGCCGAGAGGAAGCGGCCCGTCGGGATCACCGCCGCTTGGGCCGTGAGCTGGAGCTCTTTAGCATGGAAGAGGAGGTCGGCCCTGGGCTCATCTTCTGGCATCCCAAGGGAGTTGTCGTCCGTCGCGAGCTGGAGCAGTTTGCGATCGAAGAACACCTCAAGCGGGGCTACCAATATGTCGCCACTCCCCACTTGGGCCGCGCGAAGCTGTGGGAGATCAGCGGACACTTGAGCTATTACCGCGAGAACATGTACCGGGTCGATATCGAGGGTCAAGAATACTTCGTCAAGCCCATGAACTGCCCGTTCCACATCATGATCTACAAATCAAAGACACGCTCGTATCGCGATCTGCCACTGAAGCTCGCGGAGTATGGCACGGTCTATCGCAACGAGAGGAGCGGTGTGCTCCATGGGCTGTTGCGTGTGCGCATGATCACCCAAGATGATGCACACATCTTCTGCACCCCAGAGCAGACTCAGGAGGTTGTGGCCGAAGTCGTTGATCTGGCCTTTCATATCTTGGGTACCCTCGGCTTCAAGGAGTACGAGATTTCCCTCTCCGTGCGTGACCCCCAGAACTTGAGCAAGTACGCGGGCTCTGATGAGGATTGGCAAAGGGCTGAGAGCGTGCTCGAAGCTGTGTTGCAAGCTAAGGGGCTGCCCTATAAGCGCATGGAAGGCGAAGCTCAATTCTACGGGCCCAAGATCGACGTGCACGTAAAGGACGCCATCGGACGGCTCTGGCAGCTTACAACCGTCCAGTTTGATTTCGTGCTGCCGGAACGCTTTGACTGTACGTACGCGGCAGAAGACGGTCGTGAACACCGACCCTGCATCATCCACCGGGCGCTCTTTGGGGCATTGGAGCGCTTCTTCGGCATCTTGATCGAGCACTATGCCGGGGCCTTCCCTCTCTGGTTGGCTCCCGTGCAGGTGGCTGTGCTCCCCATCGCGGATCGGCACGTCGATTACGCACAACCCCTGCTGGAAAAGCTCAGGCGTGCGGGCATCCGCGCGGAACTCAGCTATTCCAAGCACAAGACGCTCAGCTATCGCGTGCGAGAAGCCCAGCTCCAGAAGATCCCCTATATGCTGGTGGTGGGGGACAAAGAAATTGAGAGCGGATCGGTGGCGGTGCGTCGGCGCACGGGGGAAGACTTGGGGCCGCAACGGCCGGAGGCCTTCATCGAGAAGCTACAACGAGAAGTGGCGGAGCGACGATAAAGGCGATAAAGAAGTTGCTACAAGGAGTTCACCATGAGGTAGGCATCTTGTCCCAGGCCATAATAGTTGCGGAATCGCTCTTGGATGCGGAATCCATGCTTCTCGTAGAGGCGTATGGCCGTGTGATTGTCCACCCGGACTTCGAGTTCGACGGCGTTGGCCCCTAATTCCTTGAGGTATCGCAGTCCCTGATGCAGAAGGAAACTGCCGAGCCCCTTCCTTCGGCAGGCCGGCTCGATGGCCAGGTTCATGATGTGCCCTGTGCGCTCTTCCAGATCCACTCGTTGGCCCACGAGGGCCCGGGTGCGTTTCTCCAAACGTTGCCAGAGAGAGGGAATCTTGATTCCCACGATGATAAATCCCACGATCTGGCCGTCACGCTCGTAGACCAGGAAGCCCTGCTCTCCCAGATGGCTTCGTAAGAGCGTTGCGGGCCACGGAGATTGAAACGACGTCTTCTCGATCTCCAGGATGCGTGGCAGATCCGTCTCAGTCGCCGGGCGTACGCTCATGGGCATGGTACCCGCGCGGGAGATTATATCAAGCGTTGAGCGTTCGGCTCCAGGAGCAGCGGCTCATCCCACGGAAGTGTCATATGCTCTATGTAGATTGCGTGGAGCGTAAAACTCCTTTCTGTACGCTGTTTCCCCTCTATGGATCTTGACGAGGGCTGCGCTTTTTGCTACAATGCTATGGTACGAGGACGATGAAAATCACAGTAGCGGAGAGGCACATGCAGGCGAGTGAGGCCCTGCGTCGTCATGCCGTGTCCAAGGTCGAGCACCTGAACCGCTACTTCGATGGGATCATCAGCGTAGACGTGGTGCTCGAGGCGGAGAAAGCGCGGCAGATCTGCGAGTTGGTGGCCCACCTCATCCGGAAGAAAGTCTTGAAGGCCTCTGCAGAGGCGCAAGACATGCATGCGGCCGTCGATAATGCTATCGATAAGCTCAAGACCCAGCTGAGCCGTTATAAGAGCCGTTTGAAGGAGAATCGATCGAAGATCAGGACGAAGGAGATTCCCCTGGAGGGCGATCATCAATCTAGGGAACTCCAGCGAGTCCAGGTCTTCTTGAAGAAACCCATGACCCCCGAGGAAGCCATCCTCCAGCTAGAGTCGTACCAGAAGAAGGATTTCCTCATCTTCATGGATGCCGAACGCGAGGCGCTCAGTGTCCTCCGGCGCCTATCCGATGGGCGGTATGAACTGCTGGAACCCGTGTACTAGGGGGGGGATTGGGATTCATGTGCTGAGGACTCAGCGATTGCTCTAGGTATGGAGGGAAGGGGATGGCCAAGGCAGTCTCTCTCTTTTCGGGAAGCCTGGCGAGTATCGTAGCTACGAAGCTGATTATGCAGGAACCGGGTGTGGAGGAGGTCAAACTCCTCCACTTTCGTTCACCATTTTTCCGGGATTACGACCGCAGCAAAGAGCTGGGGAAAGCGCACTTCAACGGTTCCTTCCGCAGTCAGAGCGTCAAGAAGGACTTCACAGAGCTCACGAACATTCCCCCTACCGGTGGGTACGATGTCAAGAGGTGCTGTACCGGATGTCGCAGGCTGATGCTCCGAAAGGCGACTCGCTACATGAGGAAGGTCGGGGCGGATTTCCTGGTGACCGGCGAGATTGTGGGCACGCGGGGTCTTAAGGCGAATGACATCGTACAACTGACACGCGAGGTAGCTATGGAAGACCGCGTCCTTCGTCCACTCTCTGCCAGACTCCTACCGCCCACTCTACCGGAGCGGCAAGGCTGGGTCGAACGAAAACACCTGAAGGGCTTCACAGCGGATGATCCTGCTGCGCTCGTTCGAGTGGCCCGCAAGCTGGGCATCGAGACGGAAGGGTTTCCCGCAGAGAAGCGTTGTAAGCTCATGCTCCCCTACTTCGGCCAGCGTCTGGAAGACCTCTTGCGAGAAGACCATCTCACCTTAAACGGTCTAGAATTGCTGGAATTCCCGCTTTACTACAAGAGACCACCCGATGTGAAGATTGTGCTTGGCCGGGATGAGGAGGAGAAGAAGAGGCTACAGAACTTCTTCCTGCCGGACGATCTGAGACTCTACGTCCCTGTCAACGATGGGCCGATCGCGCTCGTTCGTGCCAACTGGCACGAGAAGAGCGAGCGCGAGGTGCTACAGATCATCGAGCTGGCCGCGCGGATCACGGCGATGCACGTCGATCCGGGCCCGCAGCACCGTGTGCAGGCCAATTATCGTTTCGAAAACTCTCAGGAGACCTATCGGATCAACATCGCGCCCTTTGCCTCCCAGCGCGAACTGGAAAAACACTGTGTCCGGCTCGACTTCTAGCCGGTGAGCCCACCTGATGTCGGACGTGCAAGAAAGAGCTCTTCCCCTATGGAGAAGTCCAATGTGCTGCAAGCTCTAAACCCAGAGCAGCGCGAGGCCGTCACCCACATCGAGGGCCCTCTTTTGATCCTTGCCGGGCCAGGCAGCGGGAAGACCAAAGTCATCACTCACCGCATTGCGTACTTGCTGGAGCAGGGCATCTCCCATCAGCGGATCTTGGGTGTGACATTCACGAACAAAGCGGCAGAGGAGATGCGATCTCGAGTAGAAGCTCTCTTGGGAGCCAGTCACCCCCTCCCCTGGATCCATACATTTCATGCCGCGTGCGCCCGGATATTACGCGCACACATCTCTCAGCTATCTCCTCGCTACAACAGCTACTTTTCCATTCTGGATGAGGGGGATCAACACGAAGTGATCACGCAGGCTATCAAAGAGCTCGATCTTGATTGCGATGAGATCAGCCCTGGAATATGTGCCGCTCTGATCGACCGAGCCAAGGATGAACTGGTCGGCCCGGAGGACTTCAAAGGCAAGCACGCGGGGAGACTCGATTCGTTCCTACTGGAAGTGGTGGCCCGTGTCTATCGTCGCTATCAAGAGATCCTCGAAACCAGCAACGCGCTCGATTTCGGGGACCTTTTGAGGTTGACCGTGCAACTCTTGCACCAGCGGCTGGATATTTTGAATCACTATCGGGACCGCTTTCAGTTCCTGCTGATCGACGAGTACCAAGACATCAATCACGCCCAGTACATCTTTGCACGCACGCTGGCCGAACGCTCCGAAAACATCGCCGTAGTAGGCGATGAGGATCAAGCCATCTTCAGTTGGAGGGGATCGGATCCTTCGTACATCTTGCGCTTTACTCGAGATTTCCCCCGCGCCCGTGTGGTCGAGCTTCGAAGACACTATCGCTGGCCTCATGGAGATCGTATCTTCAAAGCTGCGCGCCAGTTGATCACGCACAATACGTTGAGAGTGAAATCGAAGGAGTTCGCTTCTCTTAAGGGCCAGGGCGAACGGATTCGCCTGTACGTGGCCAACGACGAGCTCGACGAGGCTCAAGCCATCGCTCACGAGATTGCCCATCTCTGGCAGGGCGGGGGGATCGACCTCAATCAGATTGCTGTGCTCTACCGGGTGAATACCCTCTCGAGGGTGCTGGAAGAAGCGTTCATTCGCGAGCGAATCCCCTATGAGATCGTGCGGGGGTTGCGCTTCTATGAGCGCAGGGAAGTCAAAGATCTATTGGCCTATTTGAAGTTTCTGGCGAACCCCGGCGACGAGATCAGCCTGCTGCGGGCACTCGCGCGCCCTAAGAGGGGCTTGGGGGAAGCGACCATCGGCAGACTGCAGCGTCTTGCGGCTCAAGAGAAGCTCTCGCTCTGGGAGGTGATGAAGAAGGCTTCTGTCCAGCCGAACGGGTCTCTTCGAGGCCAACAGGCTCGAGCCCTTCAAGAGTTCGCATCGCTCATGGAGGAGCTTCAAAAGCTCAGTCGGGATCTCGTCCCCAGTGAGCTGGCGCAGGCGATTTTGGAGAGGACAGGCTACTTGTCGGAGCTGTCGAAGGGCTCAGACGGCGAAGAACGATGGGGCAATCTTCGAGAGCTTCTAGGCCAGATGCGAGAATATGAGAGCAGGGGAGGTCAGGGACTGGCGGGGTTCTTGGAGCAGATCGCCTTGCTTTCGGATGTGGACCGTTATTCGGGGGAAGCGGGATGTGTGGCGCTCATGACGCTTCATGCGGCGAAGGGTCTGGAGTTCGAGTGCGTCTTTCTCGTCGGTTTGGAGGAGAACCTGCTGCCTCATGCTCGCTCGATTGCGGAGGGAATGCTCGAAGAGGAGCGGCGTCTTCTCTATGTGGGCATGACCCGTGCTCGCCGGCGGCTCTATCTGTCGTTTGCCCATCAGAGATCGCTCTACGGGAGTCTCATGCTCAACGGCCCTTCTCGGTTCCTCTCCGAGCTTCCCTCGGAGGATGTCGCTGTCGTCGAGGTGGTAGGGGAATAGCCGGCGCGCTTGAAACGGGTTGACTTTCTGGTATACTTAAAGGTCACGGTGCCTTTCCAACGATACGGGCGGATATGGGTTCATGTAAGGCTTTTCTATTGTTTCCATGCTGAAACTCGTTCCAAGCTATGTTGGGCGAAGGTATTGGACGGAGCAGGGGGTCTTTCTCACCAACACGTGATGAAGAGATGAGGGGTGACTTCACTTGATTCGAGGGGACGACATCGTTCGGGTCCGGCTGGGACTCGCCTCGCCGGAGGAGATCAAGAGCTGGTCTCACGGCGAGGTCACCGAGTCGGAAACGATCAATTACCGCAGCTATAAGCCGGAACGCGGGGGTCTCTACGCGGAGGAGATCTTCGGGCCGGAGAAGGACTACGAGTGTGCCTGTGGGAAGCTTCGCGGCCGCAAGTATGAGGGGCTCACCTGCGACAAGTGCAATGTGCTGGTCACCAGCCGGGATGTGCGGCGCTCCAATATGGGCCACATCGAGCTAGCTAGCCCGGTGGTGCACTTCTGGTACATCAAGGGCATTTCGAGCCCTCTAAGCACGTTGCTCGGCATCAAACGCAACGACCTCAAGAGGATCGCCTACTATGAGACGCAGCAACATGAAGAGGACGTCTATCTCGTGTTGCGCTCTTCGGGATCTGAGCTGGAAGAAGGCGAGAGGATCTACCGCTCGCAGTACGAGATTCTAAGCCGCAAGAAGAAGATCGTTGCCGAGCCTGCCTATCAGGTCCAAGAGGGAACCGAGGTGCGCGCGCAAGCATCCGGCCAAGTAACCTTTGAGGAACTCAAACTGGAGAACGGACAGACGATGAGGGTCATTCGCATCGGAGAGAAAGACCACTTGGTCACTCCCCAGGCTCAACTCACGGTGAAGAAGGGCAGTCGGGTGGAAGAGGGCGAGCTCTTGGCGGCTTCCCCGGCGGGACCGGAGGAGTGGATCACCGAGACTCAATGCAATCTCTTGAAGACCGTCTACCCGGACCTACAAGCCCAGCGGGTCCGTGAGGTCGTCGACAGCTTGATTTACCTCGTCACGTCGGTGAAAAACCCTTCCTTGCCCTTCAAGGTAGGAGATCGGCTGTGGGAGCCTGAACTGCGCGCGTACGAGAAGCTCTACCCCAGGCAGTTCGAAGCGGCAGCGGGCGCGGAGGGGATTCAGGGAGTCCTTGCGAACCTCGATCTCGATGCTTGGGCGGAAGAATTGCGGGCTCAGGTGGAGGCGGAGCCGAGTGCCGGTCGTAGAAAACGCTTGCTCAAACGGCTGGAGGTCATCGATCAGCTGAGGAAGTCGGGTAACCACGCCCAAGACATGGTCTTGAGCATCATCCCGGTGCTTCCGCCAGAGCTGCGCCCGATTGTTCAGCTGGAGGGTGGCAAATTTGCCACGACCGATCTTAATGATCTCTATCGGCGCATCATCAACCGCAACAACCGGTTGAAGAAATTGCAGGAGATGGGGGCTCCCGAGATCATCTTGCGCAACGAGCGGCGCATGCTCCAAGAGGCCGTCGATGCCCTGATCCACAACGAGAAGAAGGACAGCCCCATCTTGGGCCGCGATAATCGCCCCTTGAAGTCACTGAGCGAGCGCATTCAAGGCAAGCATGGGCGCCTGCGCCGAAACCTCTTGGGTAAGCGCGTGGACTACTCCGGCCGTGCGGTGATTGTCGTCAACCCCAAACTGAAGCTCCATCAATGCGGCTTGCCCAAGAAGATGGCCCTAGAACTCTTCAAGCCCTTCATCCTTCGGGAGCTCTCTCAAGAAGATTCGCACCACATCTCCAACTACGATGAAGTCAAGAACAAAGCCCTCTCCGGTGAGATGCCCAAGGTCTGGGATATTCTCGAACGGTTGATTAAAGAACACCCGGTCCTGCTCAACCGCGCGCCCACGCTGCACCGACTGGGCATCCAGGCGTTTGAGCCCGTGTTGGTCGATGGCGAAGCCATCCAGATTCATCCCTTCGTCTGCCCGCCCTACAACGCGGACTTCGATGGCGACCAGATGGCCACGCACTTGCCGCTCGCTCCGGAAGCGATCACAGAAGCGCGCGAACGGATGCTCTCATCGCGGAATATTCTGTCCCCCGCCAGTGGTGTGCCTCTCACCATGCCTACCAAGGACTTTGTCTTCGCCTTCTATTATCTTACGCTGGAGAACCCGGAAGGGCGTGGTCGCGGCAAGGTCTTTGCCAGCATCCGGGAAGCGGAGCGAGCGCGTGAGATCGGCGCTCTGGATCTGCACACGCCTGTCAAGATCCGCATCGAGGGGAAGATCATCGACACGACGTTGGGGCGAGCTCAGCTCAATCAACTCCTGCCCGAAGATTTGCGGAATTATCAAAAGACCCTGGATGCCGGAGATATCGAGCAACTGATCATGGAGTGCTACCACCGCTACGGCAACGACCGGACGGTAGAGCTGCTGGACGCGCTCAAGGAGCAAGCGCTGACGGCCATGACGCAGTCCGGGCTCACCATCTCCGTCACCGACGCGCTCATCCCGTCTGAAAAGTCGAAGATCCTACGGGAAGCAGAGGAGAGGGTGAGGCGCATTCATCAGATGTACGAGCGGGGATTGGCCACCGCCGAGGATCGGCGAGCTGCCACGATCAAGGTCTGGATGGAGACGGTCGATAAGATGGAGAAGGCCACCATGCAGCATCTGGCTCACCATCCCTTCAATCCGATCTATATGGTGGTTCGGTCCCGTGCTCGTGGGAGCGCCAATCAGGTGAAGCAGCTCGCCGGGATGCGCGGTCCGATGACAGACCCAGCAGGGCGCATCATCGAGATGCCGGTTAAGTCCAACTTCCGTGAGGGACTCAGTGTCATGGAATACTTCATCAGTACCCACGGTGGACGGAAGGGCACAGCCGATACGGCACTCAAGACGGCCGAGTCGGGTTACCTCACCCGACGGCTTGTGGACGTCGCGGAAGAACTCATCATCAAGGAAGAGGACTGCGGTACGCAGGCCGGAATTGAGATCGACCCGTTGCGCTACAGCCGGGATGAGATCATGCTCAGCATCGAAGAGCGGATCTACAGCCGCATCACAGCAGAGCCCGTGCGCTTCGCCGGCAAAGTCTTGCTCGAGCGCGATCAGCTCATCGATCGCAAGAAGGCAGCCGAGCTGGGGCATCTGACGATGACGCTCTCCCCTCGTGAGACGAAGTTTGTGGAGAAAGTGGTCGGCACCAAGAGCGCGTACGATGTGCGCGACCCCAAGACCCAAACAGTGATTCTCACCCAGGATGAGCTCATCACCAGCCATCTGGCGGAGCGGCTGAAGGACAGTGGTGTGGCGTCGGTCACGGTTCGGCCCCGCATTGTGATCCGCTCGCCCATGACGTGCGAGACACGGCGCGGCGTGTGTCAGCGCTGCTATGGTTTGGATCTCAGCAATCATCAGCCGGTGGCGCTGGGCACAGCTGTGGGAGTCATCGCCGCCCAGTCGATCGGTGAACCGGGAACACAGCTTACCATGAGAACGTTCCACACCGGCGGTGTGGTCGGTGAGGATATCACGCAGGGTTTGCCGCGGGCGGAGGAACTCTTTGAAGCGCGTAAGTCGATCAAGAGCCCGGAGGCAGAGATTGCCGAGATCAGCGGTGTGGTCACCTCTATCACGACCACAGCAGAGGGGCGTGAGCAGATCCACTTGCGTGGGGATGAGAAGCGCATTCGCATCCCCACCGTTCTCTGTCGGGTCGGCAAAGGCGATACGGTCCCGGCGACGGGCATTCTCTCCACGAGGAGTCCGGTGAGCGGCACCCTGCATATGATCGAGAACGAAGGGGTGCGCACCCTCTACATTCTGGGTGAGGATGACCGTGTCTATTTGTTGCCTCCTGGCGTGTCAGCAACGGTGAAGACGGGCGACTGGCTCGAAGAGGGGACACCCTTAAGTGAGCCCTATCAAGAAGAGCCTGTGATGGCCCAAAGAGACGGGACGGTCGTGGAGATCGTCGAGGATGGGGCACGCTATATCGTGGTCGAGGACAAGGCAGGCAACCGTCTCCAGCACCGCTTGCCTCACGGCGCGCGCAAGAAGGTAGACGTCGGAGAGAAAGTCACCCGAGGTATGCAGCTGTCCACTCGCTCGACGCCGTATTCCATCAAAGCAGAGCGTCCCGGCATGGCCGTGGTCGGTGACGGAAAGGTCATCGTGTGCACGCCGGACAAGGGTCGGACGTTTCCGCTCACGGAGGACCTCACTGTCCTTAAGGAAGACGGCGTTCATATTCAAGAAGGCGAAGAGCTGTTCGCGTTGACTCTGCCCGCTCATGGCACATGCTCCATTGTCGATGTGAAGAGCCTCCGAAACGGGCTATCCGAGATTCGACTTCACTACGAGATGGAAGTCCTTCTCTCGAATCCGCCGATTGTCCGGGTGGGGGACAAGGTTCAAGAAGGGGATCTGCTCTCGAAGGGGGTGACCTCGCCGCATCTGTTGCTTAAGGTGGCTGGGGTAAGCAAGGCGAGGGATTATCTGCTGACAGAGATCCACAAAGTCTATAAGAGCCAAGGCGTGGAGATCAACGACAAGCACATCGAGCTGGTGATCCGCCAGATGCTGAACAACGTGCGCATCACGGACCCCGGTGACTCCCACTTCTTCCCGAACCAGATGGTGATCCTGGAGGAGTTCCGCGAGGCGATCCAAAAGCTCACGCAGGAAAACCGCGAAATCCAGCGTCAGCGCGAGGCCCTGATCGGTCGACTCTTGACCAGAGATCTTTCCCTGGGTGATCGCAAGATAGCGGAGAAGGGTGATGAACTGACGCGCCGGGTCCTTCAGGAGTCGCTGGAGGCGGGGATCAAGGAACTGGCCCTCGATCAAGGCGGCAAGACGGAGGTCGTTCGCATTCGGGAGAAGAGATTGCCCGTCGGTGAACGAGTGCTCCTGCGGATCTCCAAAGCCGCGTTGGAGACGAAGTCGTGGCTGTCGGCGGCCTCCTTCCAGAGGACGACGACGGTATTGGCTGAAGCGGCCCTGCGAGGCATGGAGGATCACCTCGAGGGATTAAAGCCCAACGTGATCCTGGGGCGACTGATCCCAGCCGGAACTGGGTTCCGACGCAACGGAAGCGGAAATGAAGGTGGAGCGCCTACCGAGGTGGCATCCGCGCGCGGATCCCAAGAGGCGCAAAGCAACTCCTAAACGCTTGACAGGGGGATCTCTATGCCTTATAATACCCGCAATCAGCGCTCGTGGTTCTCACAGAGTCAATTCTTTTTACACCGTGATCACACGCGCCGAGAGGATCATTTGGTTTCAGAACGAAAGGAAGACGAAATGCCCACGATCAATCAGCTGATACGAAAAGGGCGCAAGATGCCAGCCGGCAAGGGCAAGGCACCTGCGTTGGACAGTTGCCCGCAACGACGAGGGGTCTGCACACGGGTCTTCACGCGGACGCCCAAGAAGCCCAATTCCGCGTTGCGCAAAGTAGCCCGTGTGCGCTTGAGCAATGGGAAATATGTCACGGCCTACATCGGCGGAGAGGGGCATAATCTGCAGGAGCACTCGATGGTGCTCGTGCGCGGAGGCCGTGTGCCGGATCTGCCCGGAGTACGCTATCACACGGTGCGCGGAGCGCTCGATGCGGCCGGTGTCGAGGGGCGGCGTCGGGGTCGGTCGAAGTACGGCACAAAGCGTTCGGCTTCTGCGCAGGCTTCTGCCTCCAGCTGACGCGAATGGGTGAACGGTATGCTTACCAAGACGCTTGAGCGGATGATACCCGGCTACCGGAGAGGGCGAGATCTGCCGCCCTTTCTCTATCCGGATCTCCGCTACGAGAGCAAGCTGGTCGAGAAGCTCATCAATTACGTAATGCAAAATGGGGAAAAATCGATAGCCCGGAGTATCGTTTATAGGGCTTTGGATCTCGTAGCGGAGCGGAGCGGTCAGCCGGCGCTGGAGATCTTCTATAAGGCGATCAGCAACTGTATGCCCAAGCTGGAGACTCGCTCACGCCGTGTAGGTGGGGCGGCCTATCAGGTACCCTACGATGTGCCGGAAGATCGACAGAAGACGCTCGCATTGCGCTGGATCGTCCAAGCGGCCCGCGGACGGGGGGAACGAACGATGGCGGAGTGCTTGGCGGCCGAGCTGATAGATGCCTCTCAAGGACAGGGGAAGGCCCACGAAAAGAAGCTGGAAGCCCACCGCATGGCAGAGGCCAACCGACCTTTCGCCCACTATCGCTGGTAATCATCTGGAAGCGAGCGCTTTGGATTCCCGAGGTATAGAGTTATGGCGGATGTGATTACGAAGCAGAGACAGAACATCGAGAAGTTGAGGAACATCGGGATCGTCGCCCATATTGATGCCGGAAAGACGACGACCACCGAGAGGATCCTCTTTTACACGGGAATCATTCATGAGCCCGGTGATGTGGACGAGGGCGACACCCAGATGGACTGGATGCCGCAGGAGCGCGAACGCGGCATCACCATCACGGCCGCCGCCACGCTCTGCCAGTGGCAGGGATATCAGATCAATCTCATCGATACCCCTGGCCACGTGGACTTTACGGCTGAAGTCGAGAGGTCTCTACGGGTGCTCGATGGCGTCGTCACGATCTTCTCGGCAGTGGACATGGTCGAGTCACAGACAGAAAAAGTCTGGCGGCAAGCGGATAAGTACAACATTCCCCGCCTTGCGTATATTAATAAAATTGATCGCCCAGGAGCCCAATACGAACGCACCATTGACATGATGGCAGAGCGCCTGGGTACGCTGCCTCTACCGCTTCAGATCCCCGCAGGCCATGGCGAGGAGCTGAAGGGCATGATCGATCTTCTCAAGCGAAAGCTCATAGTCTGGGATCAAGCGACGAAAGGGATCCAGTATAGCTATAAAGACATCCCGGTGGAGTACGTCGAGCGCACCCAACAGTATCGCGCGCGCCTTTTGGAGACGCTGGCCGAAGTGGACGACGATGTGATGGAAAGATATTTGAATAACGAAGAGCTTTCGGAAGAAGAACTGAAACGAGCGATCCGCCGGGCCACCCTGGAGAAAGGCTGTGTGCCCGTATTGGGTGGATCTTCCCTCAAAAATATCGGAGTCCAGCCGCTCCTAGACGCTGTGGTGGCCTATTTGCCTTCCCCCTTGGATCGCGGCCAGATCACGGGCATGGCGCTGGATGGAGCCTCACCGGAGGGCACCGGGGCTCACATCGTGCGCCAACCCACTCCGGAGGAGCCCCTGACAGCGCTGGCCTTCAAGGTCGTGGTGGATGAGTACACGGGACGCCTCGTCTACGTGCGCGTCTACTCCGGGAGACTCCAGCAAGGATCGTATATTCTCAACTCCTCGACAGGCAAGAAGGAGAGAGTCTCGCGGATCTTCCACATGCACGCCAACAAGCGCCAGGAGGTCGAGGAGCTAACAGCAGGCGAGATCGGAGCGATCGTCGGGCCCAAAGAACTCTCCACGGGAGATACGTTCTGCCACCCTGAACATCCCATGTTGCTGGAAAAGATCGACTTCCCCGAGCCTGTGATCTTCGCGGCCGTCGAGGCCAAGTCCGCCGCCGAAGAAGAGAAACTCACAACGAGCCTTCTCAAGTTGGCACAGGAAGATCCCACCTTCCGGATCAAGACCGATCCGGACACAAACCAGATGGTCATCGGAGGCATGGGGGAACTGCACCTCGAGATCATCTTTGATCGGCTACAGCGCGAATTCAACACGCAAGCCAAGATGGGCCGCCCCCAGGTGGCCTACAAGGAGACGCTCGTTGAGCCTGCTGATGTGGAAGAGAAATTCATCAAGCAGACGGGTGGACGCGGCCAGTATGGTCACGTCTGCATCCAGTTCGAGCCGCTCCCGCGCGGGAAGGGCTTTGAGTTCATCGACGACACGAAGGGCGGCGTGATCCCCAGAGAGTACATTCCGGCCGTGGAGGAAGGCATCCTCGAAGCGATGGGAAGTGGTCCCTTGGCCGGTTTTCCCGTCGTCGATCTCAAAGCGACCCTCTACTACGGTTCCTATCATGAGGTAGATTCTTCAGAGATTGCCTTCAAGACGGCGGCCTCGCGCGCCCTGCGCACAGCCTTCCACAAAGCCAAGGCGGAACTGCTCGAACCCATCATGGAGGGCGAAATCATCACTCCGACGGAATACATTGGGGAGGTCGTGAGCGATCTTCACACCCGCCGAGGCGAGATCCAGGGGTTTGACGTCCACGGCAACACCCAGATCATCCGGGTTCTTATCCCGCTGGCAGAGACGTTCGGATATGCAACGGTGCTGCGCTCGCTCAGCCAGGGCCGAGCGACGTATCAATTCAAGTTCTCTCACTATGAGATGGTTCCCGCTCGCATCAAAGAAGCCGTTCTGGAGGGAAACAAGTAATGGCGCGTGAGAAGATTCGGATCCGTTTGAAGAGCTATGATCATGAGCTGGTCGACGAGGCGATGCGTCGCATCGTCAAGACGGCTCAAGAGACGCGGGCGAAGATCTCCGGACCCATTCCGCTTCCTACGGATATCAAGCGGTATACCGTCCTGCGTTCGCCCCACGTCAACAAGAAGTCGATGGAGCACTTTGAGCGACGCATCCACAAGAGACTTCTGGATATTCGAGAGCCGACCTCAGAGACGATCAACGCGCTCATGGACATCGAGCTGCCCACCGGCATCGATATCGAGGTCAAGCTCTAAGCCGCAAGGAGAGGTGCGATGGCACTGGGAATGCTGGGACGTAAGCTAGGCATGATGCAATGGTTTGACGCCGCGGGACATGCGCTGGCGGCCACGGTCATTGAGGCAGAGCCGAACGTGATCGTTCAGGTCAAGACCGACGAGAACGACGGTTATCGCGGGCTAAAGCTGGGCTTTGAGAAGATCAAAGAAGAGCGTGTTCCTCGTGCCGCAAAGGGCCATTTTCAGAAGATCAAGGTTGAGCCCCGGCGACACGTGAGGGAGTTTCGCGTGGAAGATGCGTCTCAGTATCAAGTGGGCCAGGAGATCACCGTGGGGATCTTCCAGGAGGGAGAGAAGATTCGGGCAAGTGGGATCACCAAGGGAAAGGGATTTGCCGGTGTCATGAAGAGGCATGACTTCCGCGGAGGAGATGCCTCACACGGCTCGGACTCCCACCGTCGACCCGGTTCCATCGGCAGCATCCGCGCCACCGGCAAGGTGTTCAAGGGCCATCCCATGGCCGGCCATATGGGGGCCCGACGGGTCACCGTTCGGGGCCTCACGGTGCTCAAGGCGGATCCCGCGAGGAACTTGATCGTCGTCAAGGGAGCGGTTCCCGGACCGCGGGGATGCTTGGTGGAGTTGAGAAAAGATGGCTAAGGTGAAGATGTTCAAGTTCGACGGTGGCGAGGGCCAGATCGAGATCGCCGAGCAACTGACAGATGGGGTAATTCATAAAGATCTGCTCTTCCGGGCCGTCCAGAGCTACTTGGTCAATCAGCGGCAAGGCACGCATGCGACCAAGACGCGCAGTCAAGTCGCCGGCAGCGGCCGCAAGCCTTGGCCGCAGAAGCACACCGGAAACGCCCGCCACGGATCGTTCCAATCACCCCTCTGGGTCGGAGGAGGCGTCACCTTCGGCCCCCAGCCCAGAGAATACCACTACAGGCTGCCAAAGAAGATGCGCCGACAGGCTCTTGCTTCGGCCATTCGCGATCGGTACCAGAGTGATCGCCTGACGATCATTGATCGATTGGACTTCGAAAGACCCAAGACGAAAGAGGCCATGCGCATCCTAGAGCAGCTGGGAATCCCTCAAGATGAGACGCTTCTGGTCATCGTTTCATCCCAAGAGAATGACGTTCGAGTGAGAAAGTCGTTCTCCAATCTGCCGGCAGTGGCGTGTGCGCCTGCAACGGGAGTTCATGCCTACGAGATCCTCAAGCATGAGCGCCTGCTCATCACATCCTCGGCACTTGGGGAATTGACGGCGAGGGTGAACTGACTGACATGCATCTAGAAGATGTGATTGTGGAGCCTGTGGTGAGCGAGAAGGGTTGGAAGGGCCAGGATGAGAGGAAGTACACCTTCCGGGTTCATCCTCGGGCCAACAAAGTCGAGATCCGGCGCGCCATAGAGCAGATCTTCAAAGTGAAAGTCGATCGCGTCTGGACGATGAGCATCCGTGGGAAACCCCGTCGCACGCGCTTCTATCAACAGGGGAGAAGACCGGACTGGAAGAAGGCCATCATCCAGTTGGCTCCCGGTCAACGAATCGAGATCTATCAGTAGATACGAGGATGAAAGGGTATGCCCATAAAGCAATATACATCGGTAACGCCGAGCTTGCGCCACGCGGAGTGGCCAGATTTTTCGGAGCTCACACACAAGAAGCCAGAGAAAAGCCTGCTAGAGCCTCGGCGAAGAACCGGGGGTCGGAATAACCAGGGACGGATCACCGCCCGAGGGCGGGGAGGCGGTCACAAACGCCGCTACCGGCTCATCGATTTCGCCCGAGATAAACAGGGTGTTCCTGCAAAGGTCGTTTCCCGAGAGTACGATCCCAATCGCTCGGCGTGGATCACACTGCTTCAATATGCGGACGGAGAGAAGCGATACATCGTCTCCCCCTTGGAGCTGGGGATCGGTGCGACGGTGATCGCAGGCAAAGAGGAGATTGAAGCGAGGCCAGGAAACGCATTGCCTCTCAAGAAGATCCCGGTGGGCACGTTCGTTCATTGCGTTGAGTTCGTCCCTGGAGGCAGAGCCAAGCTGGCCCGAGCGGCAGGCACGGCCGCACAGCTTTTGAATGTGGAAGAGGGTCAGGCGCGGTTGCGACTTCCTTCGGGAGAGATTCGTATTTTTGATGAGAATTGCATGGCAACCGTTGGCCAAGTCGGCAACGTCGATCACAAGAACATCGTGCATGGGCAAGCGGGTCGGGTGCGACATCTGGGCCGAAGGCCCATCACTCGTGGTGTGGCACGCAACCCCGTGGATCACCCGCACGGTGGAGGCGAGGGTCGACACTATGTGGGAGGCCCACCGCGGACGTTCGCGGGTAAGCCGGCCAAGGGTGTGCACACGCGCAAACAGAAGCCGAGCGATCGCCTCATCGTGCTGCACGCCAGAGACGCTCGGAAGAAGAAGGGGAGCTGATCATGGCACGTTCCGCTCGTAAAGGACCATTCGTCCATCCCAAGCTCTTGAAGAAAGTGGCCAAAGCCAAGCGGGGCGAACTGGGGGAGATCATCACATGGTCCCGTGCCTCGATGATCACGCCGGAGATGGTCGGGTTGACGATCAAAGTGCATAACGGTAAAATGCACGTACCCGTCCCGATCGTGGAGGCCATGGTGGGCCACCGGTTGGGAGAATTCGCGCCGACCCGGATCTTCAAAGCTCACGGCGGGGTCAAGAAGAAGCAGCCTCCAACACCTAAATAATCCGAGAGAGTGATGAGCATGCAGGCCAAGGCCATAGCGAAGTGGGTACGTGTCTCACCGGAGAGGGTGCGACTCGTGGCTCGCGAGATCCAAGGAAGATCGGTTGATGAGGCGTTGATGGTTGTGCAGTACGCCAAATCCAAAGGTGCGCGTGCCATTCGAAACGTTCTGGAATCCGCGGTGGCCAATGCCGAGCACAACTATGAAATGGATGTGGATCGGTTGATTGTCCGTGAGGCGCGCATCGATGGTGGACCGGTCTTAAAGCGCATGAAACCTCGCTCGCGTGGTCGGGCGGATATCATACAGCGGCCGACGAGCCACATCACCGTGGTGGTGGCCGAGAGGGAGGAGCGCTAATGGGCCAGAAGATGCACCCTCTGGGGTTTCGGCTTGGGATCACCCGCAAATGGAAATCCAACTGGTTCAATGAGCGTAAAGCGGCAGAATATTTGGAAGAAGATCAGAAGATCCGCTGGCTGATCCGGGAGCGCTATCACGGAGCGGGTATTGCCGAAGTGAATCTGGAGCGACCTACGGAAGACCGGGTTTCGATTGTGATTCGCACGGCTCGCCCAGGGATCATCATCGGAAAGGGCGGCCAGGAGATCGATCAATTTCAGAGAGAATTAGAAGAGACTCTCCATCGCAAGGTGAAGATCTCGATCAAGGAAGTCGAAGCCCCGGATCTGGAAGCCATTCTGGTAGGGGAAGAGATCGCCTATCGCGTGGAGAGTCGCTTTCCGATCCAGCGCGCCATGAAGGAGGTAGCTACGCGTGTCCTGGAGCGTGGAGCGAAGGGGATTAAGATCCGCTGCAGTGGGCGACTGGGTGGAGCGGAGATCGCGCGCTCCGTAGAGATCAAGATGGGCCGTGTACCGCTTCAGACGATCCGGGCCGATATCGACTATGGGTTCACGGAGGCCTGGACGAAGTATGGTCCCATTGGGATCAAGGTCTGGCTCTTCCGGGGTGAGCAGATGGCTCTAGCAGTCCAGCCGGCAGAGAAACGGGGTGAGGCCGTTGTCGCTCCTGGCTCCTAAACGCACCAAGTTCCGCAAGGCTCACCGTGGGCGGCGCAAGGGCAAGGCCCTGGCTGGCAGTGAGGTGACGTTTGGTGAATACGGCATTCAAGCTCTGGAGCCGGCGTGGGTTACGGACAAGCAGATCGAAGCCTGCCGTACGACCATGGTGCGGGAACTGGAGCGTAACTCAAAGATCTGGATTCGGATCTTCCCTGACAAACCGGTGACGAAGCTACCCGCGGAGACCCGCATGGGGAAGGGCAAAGGAGATGTGGATCACTACGTGGCCGTCGTCAGACCAGGGCGGATTCTCTTCGAGGTCAGTGGTGTCACGCGAGCTCAGGCAGAACGCATCCAGCAGCTGGTCTCTCATAAGCTGCCCTTAAAGACGCGCGTGAGGGACCGTCTCAAGCTGGGAGGAGAGCGATGAAGGCACAAGAACTGCGAGACCTAACTGAGGAAGAGTTGCACCAGAAAGAGTCCGAACTCAAGCGGAAGCTCTTTACGTTACGGTTTCAAGTGGCCACAGGTCAGCAGGACAACACCGCGGCTCTCCAGGAGACCCGGCGGGATATCGCGCGGGTGAAGACAGTAATGCGTGAGCGATGGCAAGAGACGGTGAAGGCGGGTGAAGGTTGATGGCCGTCAAAGAACGAGTCGGCACGGTCGTCAGCGACAAGATGCAGAAGACGATTGCTGTTCTGGTCGAAACGCGCGTGCAGCATCCCCGCTACAAGAAATTCGTCGTCCACCGGAAGAAGTTCTATGCGCATGATGAGAAAGAGGAAGCGGGCGTGGGGGATGTCGTGAGAATTCGCGAGATCCTTCAGCGTGCGCCTTCCGGCCTTGCGGGAGACGGAGGGACGGGACAACCATGATCCAAGTGCGGAGCATTCTCAAGGTGACGGACAATTCCGGCGTGAAAGAGGTGCGCGTGGCCAATGTGCTGGGTCGACCGGGCGCGGTAGGTGGCCGGATCGGCGATATCATCGTCGGGTCGGTGCAGAAGCGATTGCCCACCAGCGAGATCGAGAAAGGCGCCGTCGTGAAGGGTGTGATCGTGCGCACGCGCAAGCCCTACCGCCGCGAAGACGGCAGCTACGTGCGCTTCGATGACAACGCCATCGTGCTCGTCAACAACCAGATGGAACCCATCGGAACCCGGATCTTTGGCCCCGTGCCCCGGGAGCTGCGCCGCAAGAGCATGCTGCGCATCCTCTCGCTGGCTCCGGAGGTGCTTTAAATTGTGCTCAAGGTGAAGAAGGGCGATGTTGTCAAAGTCATCGCTGGCAACGACCGGGGCAAGCGCGGCGAGGTCATGAAGGTGTTACTCGAAGGGGAGCGCCTGATCGTCAAAGGTGTGAATATCATCACGCGCCATCAGCGACCAACGGCTCGCCAGCGCGAGGGCGGCATCATTGAGCGGGAGGGTACAATCCACGTCTCCAACGTGTTGGTGATCTGCCCTTCTTGCGATCGTCCAACGCGCGTTGGCTTTAAGATCAGCGAAACCGGAGAGAAGATGAGAGCGTGCAAGCAATGTCAGGAGACATTTGAGTGAGGCGATGATGCTCAAGGAACGGTATCGCAGCGAAGTCGTGCCCAAGCTCATGAGAGAGCTGGGCTATACGAGCGTCATGCAGGTTCCTCGCCTCGAGAAGGTCGTCATCAACATGGGGATTAAAGAGGCGCATGACGATCCGAAGGTTCTGGAGAGCTGCATGAAGGATCTGGGAAAGATTGCAGGCCAGCGACCCGTGGCTACGAAAGCCAAGCGGAGCATCTCGGACTTCGGTGTGACCAAAGGGGACATTGTAGGCTGCAAGGTGACACTGAGAGGGCTGCGAGCCTATGTCTTTTTGGAGAAGCTTTTCAATGTGGTCCTGCCCTCGGTGCGCGACTTTCGCGGGCTATCGGCGGATGCGTTTGATGGGCGGGGCAATTACTCCTTGGGGCTGGATGAGCAGCTGGTTTTCCCCGAGATCCATTACGATGACATCGTCAAGGTACAAGGCATGAACATCACGATGGCTACGACGGCCCAGACGGATCGGGAGGCATACTACCTTTTGAAGGAATTGGGGTGCCCGTTCAGGGATTAACTTAATGGCAACCAAAGCGTGGATGACAAAGAGTCAACGAGAGCCGAAGTTTGTGACGCGTACGGTACGGCGTTGTCGCCTCTGTGGTCGCAAGCGCGGGTTCATTCGCGATTTTGGCGTATGCCGACTCTGTTTTCGCGAGCTGGCTCATCGGGGTCTGATACCGGGCGTGAAGAAAGCGAGTTGGTGAAGCCTTGGCGGAGAAGACAGCGTTGAAGACGGCACTCACACCGGATCCCATTGCGGACATGCTCACGCGGATCCGCAATGCCAATGAGCGCTATCAGTCGGAAGTGCGCATGCACTCCTCCAAACTCAAGGAGGAGCTCGCTCGTCTGCTCAAAGACCAGGGATACATCGAGGAGTTTCAGGTTCAACCGGACGAGGGGAACAAGCGCGTGTTGACCGTCAAGCTGAAGTACAAAGGAAAGCGGGGCCGCGAACGCGTCATCCATGGACTGGAGCGGGTGAGCCGTCCGGGTTGCCGCATCTACGTGGGGGCAGATGAGATCCCTCACGTGATGGGGGGCTTGGGCGTGGCCGTCCTCTCGACGCCGCAAGGCGTGATGAGCGGCCGTGAGGCGCGGAAGCGGCGCGTCGGGGGCGAGTTGTTGTGCAGGATCTGGTAAGGTCTGATGGGGTGAACGACCGTTATGTCTAGAATAGGAAGGCTGCCGATTCCCGTTCCCACGGGGGTGAAGGTCACAGTCGAAGTGGATCGAGTACTCGTAGAGGGAGCCGCAGGAAAACTCGAGCAGCTCTACGAGCCGCA
This sequence comes from Candidatus Fraserbacteria bacterium, assembly GCA_037442925.1. GTDB lineage: Bacteria > Bipolaricaulota > Bipolaricaulia > RBG-16-55-9 > RBG-16-55-9 > RBG-16-55-9. Next base: position 22,398 of record JBBIPG010000008.1, read on the forward strand.
GTATGTGGCCGTCACCGTGGAGGATGGCGCCGTGAAGGTTTCCCGAAAGGGTGAAGCCAAGGAGCACCGTGCCCGTCACGGTCTCTATCGCAGTCTGATTGCCAACATGATCCAAGGAGTCCAGAAGCCCTACGAGAAGCGTCTGCAGCTGGTGGGCTTGGGCTACCGTGTCCGGCTTCAGGGACAAGAGCTGGTGCTTGAGATCGGCTACAGTCATCCCATTCATTATACGCTCCCGGCGAGTGTGACAGCCGAAGTCAAGGAAGTAAAGAGTGGGGGCATCGAGGCGGAAATCACACTGCGAAGCCCGGATAAGCAGCTCGTGGGGGAGATCGCTGCCGAGATTCGTGCGCTGCGGGAGCCTGAGCCCTACAAGGGGACCGGGATTCGCTACCACGACGAGCACATCATCCGCAAGGAAGGCAAGCTGGCGGGTGCGGCTGCCGCAAAGGAAGGCGGCGCGTGATCATGGTCCAACTCGCGCGAGAAGACCGGCGCCTCAGGCGTCATCGTCGCATCCGTAAGAAGGTCGTGGGGACGCCGGAGCACCCCCGGCTTTCGGTGTACAAGAGCGCCCGGCATCTATACGTGCAGCTCATCGATGACATGAGCCAGCACACGCTGGTGCACGTATCGACTCTGGATAAAGCGCTCCAGGGTGTGCACGGATGCAATATCGAGGCAGCCAAAGCGGTGGGAAAACTCCTCGCGGAGCGTGCCCGTAACGAGGGAATTGAGAAGGTGGTCTTCGATCGCGGGGGCTACCCCTATCATGGCGTGGTGAAGGCGCTGGCCGAGAGTGCTCGAGAGGGAGGGCTTGTATTTTGAGACAACGAATGAGACATAGAGATGAACAGCAGGAACTCGAGAATGAAGTGATCGAGATCCGCCGGGTGGCCAAGGTCGTCAAAGGTGGCAAGAACATGAGCTTTCGCGTGATCGTGGCCATCGGCGACCGAAGCGGCCGCGTGGGTTTGGGTAAGGGGAACACACGGGAGATCCCTCTTGCCATTCAACAGGCAATTCGCGATGCCAAAGGCAACTTGGTTCAGGTTCCTGTGCTAAACGGGACGATCCCTCATCTTGTGGTGGGAAAATTCAAAGCGGCGAAAGTGTTACTAAAGCCTGCCTATCCCGGCACAGGCATCATTGCGGGAGAGACCGTGGGTATGATCTGCCGCTTGGCTGGGATTCGAGATATCCTGGCGAAGTCCTTGGGCTCTGCCAACCCTCTTACGGTAGCTAAAGCGACCATGGAAGGGCTCAGACAACTGAAGACCGTTGGGGATATTGCCCGATTGAGAGACAAGAATGCGAAGGAGATTCTCCATGTGGAAACTTGAGGATGTACGTCCCACACCGGGTAGTCTCAAAAGGCGAAAGCGTGTCGGCCGGGGCAACGGTTCCGGGCACGGCACATATTCTTGTCGTGGGGGCAAAGGGCAGACGGCACGCAGCGGCTACCAGATGCCTCCGGGGTTTGAAGGCGGTCAGACTCCGCTCTGGAAGCGCGTGCCCAAGCGGGGATTCAAGAATCCCCATCGGCGTGAGTACGCCTACATCAACGTCGCTGCCTTGGCGGAACACTTTGAAGATGGAGCGGAGATTACTCCAGAGGATCTACTCACAAAGAGGGTCATTCGAGAGATCAAGGGGGGCGTGAAGGTCCTGGGGCATGGGGAGGCCCTCAAGAAAAAATTCATCATCAAAGCGCATCGCTTCTCCAAGAAGGCTCTGGAGATGATCGAGAAAGCGGGAGGGCAAGCGATCGTGCTGGGAAGCCCCCAGAACCGCAGGGAACCTCCGGCATCGTCGGCACCCAAAAGGGGAAGGGGACTAACCGCCGATGTTTGAAGGGATCCTCCAAGCGTTCACCATTCCCGAGGTCCGGAAGCGTATCTTCTTCACGTTAGGAGCGTTTGCCGTCTTCCGATTTGGGATCTGGATTCCGGTGCCCGGAGTCGATCCCCAGCGGGTGCAAGAGTTCTTTCAGTCCGCGCTCGGAGCGGGCGGAGTTTTGGGATTGCTCAACCTCTTTACGGGTGGGGCTTTCGAGATGTTCTCCATGTTTGCCTTGGGCGTCATCCCGTACATCAACGCCTCGATCATCATGAGCTTGCTCCAGTCCGTCATCCCTTATCTTAAGGAGCTCAACAAGCAAGGGGAAGAAGGACGGAAGATCATCAACCGCTACGTGCGCTACGGGACCGTGGGGTTGGCGATCTTGCAAGCTGCCGGCACGAGTTACGTGATTGCAGGCCAAGGGCTCTTGCTCGCAGACATTTCGCCCTACATATTCTACTTCACATCGGTCGTGGCACTGACGACCGGGACGATGTTCCTGATGTGGCTGGGCGAGAGGATCACCGAGAACGGGATCGGCCGAGGCGTCTCGATGATCATCATGGCGGGCATCATCGCGGGGTACCCGGATTATATCAACCGAACCTACACGCTCATTAGTTCGGGAGCTGCTCCCCCGGTCACAGTTCTCTTGCTGCTCATCATGTTTGTGGTTGTGGTGGCGGGCGTCGTACTCGTCCAACTGGGAGCACGTCGCATTGAGATTCAATATGCCAAACGCATGGTGAGGGGTCGGGTCTACGGTGGACAGAACACGTATATTCCCTTTGGTGTCAATCAAGGAGGAGTCATTCCCATCATCTTTGCGGCCGCGATTCTCACGCTACCTCAGACTCTTCTCGCAGTTCCTTCCATCAGCAGCTGGATCGCAAATGGACCGGACTGGTTGAATGCGTTGAGTTCTGATCTGCAGAGAGGTGGTTGGCTCTATCTCATCTTCTATGGGGCTCTCATCATCTTCTTCACGTACTTTTACAGCGCGATTGTCTTCAATCCTCAAGATCTGGCCGACAATCTGCGCCGCTGGGGCGGGTTCATCCCCGGCATTCGCCCGGGCAAGTCCACCTCAGACCACGTGGAGCGCATCCAAACAAGACTCCTCACGATTGGGGGACTCTTCTTAACGGGCATAGCGCTGATGCCCTACATCGTCAGTAATCTCACCGGACTTCAGGCCGCCTTTGCCTTGGGTGGCACATCCATCCTGATTGTCGTGGGGGTAGGGGTAGATACCGTCAAGCAGATCGAGGCGCACATGGTGGAGCGGCACTACGAGAGTCTGATCCGCAAAGGCGCTGTTCTGGGAAGGAAGATATGAACCTGCGGATTGTGCTTTTAGGGCCGCCTGGCGCAGGGAAGGGAACCCAAGCCGAGCGATTGGCCGAGCATCTTAAGATCCCCCGCATCGTCACAGGAGATCTCTTGCGAGCGGCCGTCAAGAGCCGGACGGAGCTGGGCAAGCGGGCTCAAAGCTATATGGACCGCGGCGAGCTTGTCCCGGACGAACTGGTGGTGGCACTGATCCGTGAACAGCTGGGTCGGCTGAACGGTCAGAGTGGGTTCATTCTGGATGGGTTCCCCCGGAATACGCAGCAGGCAGAAGCACTGGAACGACTGACGCCGATCGATCTGGCTCTCTGGATTGAGCTTCCGCGGGAGGAAGTGATCCGGCGCTTGAGCGCCCGCAGGATGTGCGAGCGCTGTGGGAGAATTTATCATTTGATCTATCAGCCTCCAAAACAGTCAGGGGTCTGTGATGCGTGTGGGGGCTCTCTCTACCAGCGCTCGGATGATCAGCCCGATGTGGTCGCAAAACGCTATGATATTCAGTATAATCAAGAGGTCAAACCTCTCGTCGAATCCTATCGAAAGCGTAGCGTGTTGGTCACGGTAGATGGAGACGGAACGGTGGAGGAGGTATTTGCGCGAATCCTCCGAGCGATTCGTTCTTTGCTTTGAAATGATTCAGTTGAAGACGGAGGTCGAGATCGAGATCTTGCGGGAGAACGCGCAGGTGCTCAATGAGATTCTGCGAGAGCTGATCCGCACTTCGCGCCCCGGCGTCTCTACGGGTGAGCTGGATGATTTGGCGGAACAGCTGATGCGAGAAGCAGGAGTTGTGTCGGCGTTTAAGGGATATAAAGCATATCCGGCGTCGATCTGTACGTCCGTCAATGAGGAGATCGTTCATGGGATTCCTCGGCACGATCGAGTGTTGCGTGATGGGGATGTGCTTTCGATCGATATTGGCATTGAGCGTCGCGGACTCTACGCGGATAGGGCAGACACGGTCGTGGTGGGTCGGCCCTCGGAAGCGGCGCTGGAGTTGATTGGTGTCGCACGGGAGGCGCTCCGACGGGGGATCGTGCAAGCTCGGTCCGGGAATCGCGTGGGGGACATCTCACACGCCATCGGTTCCTACGCGCAGTCCAGAGGATATCACGTCGTAAAGCGATTCGTAGGCCATGGGATTGGGCGGGCGATGCATGAGGAGCCTCAGGTCCCCAACTACGGCCTGCCTGGCCAAGGAGCCAAGCTCCGGGAGGGAATGGTCCTGGCCATTGAGCCGATGGTCTGGAAGGCATCTGCCGGAGCGAGTGGAGCGGATGAACAAGAGGAATGGGTTGCAGAGGACAGCTGGACGGTGCTGACCCCTAATGGCCGTCCCGCTGCTCATGTGGAAGAGATGGTGCTGATTACAGAAAGCGGGCCGGATGTTCTGACAGATATGGGTGCATGAAGGTGAGGAGGGGAGAACATCGGCAAAGGGGAGTTCATCCGGCAGCAAGGGAAGGTGATCGAGGCCTATCCCGGCTCGACCTTCAAGGTAAAACTAGAGGATGGACGAGAAGCCCTCTGCCATGTGTCGGGGAAGATGCGCAAGAACTACATCAAGATCTTGCCCGGGGATGTGGTGATCGTGGAGTTCTCCCCGTATGATCTGAATCGGGGTCGTATTGTGTATCGCGAGGGATAGCGCATGAAAGTACGCAGCTCTGTGAGGAAGATGTGTGATCACTGTCAGCTGGTGCGCCGGGGCGGTCGGATCATGGTGATCTGCAAGAACCCGAAGCACAAGCAGCGGCAAGGGTAGAGAAAGGGATGGTGAAGCTCCTTGGCGCGTATTGCGGGAATTGATCTGCCCAACAAGAAGAGACTCGAGATCGCGCTTACGTACATCCATGGAATTGGGCGTCCTATGGCCCATCGCATTTTGCAGGCGACGGGGATTGATCCGGACAAGCGGGTTCATGAGCTCTCCGAAGGAGAGGTCGCGGAATTGCGCAAGCAGATTGAAGGCAAGATTCTGGTTGAGGGTGAGTTGCGCCGCAAGGTCAAGTCAGACGTGGATCGCTTGAAGCTCATCAAGAGCTACCGAGGGATTCGGCACGCGGTCGGCCTGCCGGTACGAGGGCAGAGGACGCGCTGCAACGCACGCACCTGGAAGGGACCTCGGCCCTCGAAGGCCGGGGCGAAGAAGCGCTAAGGCGCAAGGAGAAATAGACTATGGCGAAGAAACTGCTCGATCGGGCACGGGTTCATGTGCACTCGACGTACAACAATACGATCGTCACGCTGACCGAGGTAGACGGGAAAGTGCTCGCGTGGAGCAGCCCAGGGTTGGTGGGCTTCAAGGGTTCGCGAAAAGGAACCCCATTTGCGGCCCAGCTGGCGACAGAGCGTTTGATGGAGCGCATGAAGGAATTCGGCATTAAATCCGTGATTGTGACGGTCAATGGGACGGGATCGGGACGCAATTCGGTCGTCAATGCCTTAAAAAATTCGCCATTCCGCGTGGAGGAAGTGAAGAACACCACGCCGGTCTCGCACTCTCACTCCCATTCGCACACGTAGGAGGGAGCGACACTCGTATGGGAATGTATATTGGACCCAAGTGTAAACTCTGTCGCCGCGAGCGACAGAAGCTATTTTTGAAGGGACAGAAGTGCATGACGGAGAAGTGTCCGGTCTCGCGCCGAGAATATCCGCCGGGCATGCACCGGGACAGCTTCTCTCGTCTGTCGTATTATGCGATTCGTTTGCGAGAAAAGCAGCGGCTGAAGAGGATCTACGGTACGCGAGAGCGGCAGTTTCGTCGGTATATGGAGTTGGCCAAGAAGGTCAAAGGACACACCGGGGCTTTCCTGCTGGAGCTCTTGGAGCGTCGATTGGACAACGTGCTCTATCGCGGGGGGCTCGCCGCCTCTCGCGACCAGGCGCGACAGCTGATCAACCATGGGCATGTGTGGGTCAACCGGCGGCGGGTGAACATCCCGTCGTACTTGACGCGGCCTGGGGATGTGATCGCCTTTAAGGAGAGCGCGCTGGGCAAGAAAGGCATTCAAGCTGTGATGGCTGGGAGTGAGCTGCAGTCAGTCGCCAGCTGGCTGGAGCGACAGAACGGCCAACTGAGGATTATCGATAGGCCAAAGCTTGACGAGATCCAGCAGGACATCGAGATGAACCTGATCGTTGAGTTCTACTCTCGCTAGTCGAGCAAAGAGGAAGAGAGGACTGTCAGAATGAGAGTGGAGACGGAACAGTCAAACGCCCCTTGGATTCGAGTGGAGGAGCTAGGGGACAGCTACGGTCGCGTGGTGCTTGAGCCCTTGGAGCAGGGCTTTGGGACCACGTTGGGGAATGCCATCCGCCGAGTGCTCCTTTCCTCCATTCCGGGGGCAGCCGTGACACGGGTGAGGTTCGCTGGGAAGTTTCACGAGTACGATACGATCCCCGGCATCAAGGAGAGCGTGCTCGATATCATTCTGAACCTGAAGGAGCTGGCCATCCGGATCACCCGCGGAGACGGTTTGCACCGGCTGGTGCTGCAGGCCGAGGGTGAGGGAGAGGTGACGGCTGCGTCGATTGAGACTCCCTCAGGGATCGTGATCATCAACAAGGATCACTATATCGCAACGTTGGACGAGGATGGCAGACTCGAAATGGAGCTGGAGATCGAGACCGGCTATGGCTATCGCCCCGCGGAGCGCAACAAGAAGGAAGATATGCCCCTGGGAGTCATTGCCATCGACTCCGACTTCTCCCCCGTGAAGCGGGTGAACTTCCGTGTGGACGAAACCCGTGTGGGAGAACGAACTGACTTTGATCGACTGACCCTGGAGATCGAGACGAATGGGAGCATCAAGCCGGAAGAAGCACTCCATCACGCCGCGCAGATCTTGATCAGCCACTTCCAGCTCTTTTCCGACTTCGCGCAGCACCCCTATGCCAAGGCGCAGGAAGAAGAAGAAGAGCTTAAGATCATGGAGGCTACTCTGGAAGAGCTGGGGTTCGACAAGCGAGCTTGCAATCTCCTCAAGAGACCCCCTCACAATATCATCACGCTGGGGGATCTATTGGCCCACTCTCGCGAGGAGTTGCGTGACATTCATAAGTTTGGGGATAAATCCTTGACCAAAGTGGAAGAGCGACTGAAGGAGTTGGGGTATGAAATGGCTCCTTCAAAGAAGAAGGCTTGACCATGCGCCATCAGAAGAAATTCAGAAAACTCAATCGCGTGGCTTCACATCGTAGACTGATGCTGGCCGGTCAGGTGAAGGCGTTGATCCTTCACGGCAAGGTGGATACCACGGTTGCTCGGGCCAAGGAGAGCCGTATCTTGGCTGAAAGACTCATCACGTGGGCCAAGCAGGGTGATGTGCAGGCCCGCCGCCAAGCGTTGCGCGTCTTGCAGGACAAAGATCTAGTCAAGAAGCTCTTTGAGGAACTGGGTCCTCGCTATCAAGATCGACAGGGTGGCTGCACACGGGTATTGAAACTCCCGCCTCGCCTGGGAGACGGTGCTGAGATGGCTCGCTTGATGTGGGTATGATAGGACGATGTTGGCCATCAGTGCCCACGGTCTTTCCAAGAATTACAACGGAACTCCCGCCCTAGACGGTCTCACACTGGAAATCCCCAAAGGAAGTATTGGTCTACTGGGCGAGAACGGTGCAGGCAAGACGACGTTTATCAAACTCTTACTGGGGCTGCTCCATCCCACCGCTGGTTCTGCCCGTGTCCTAGGACTAGATGTCGCTCATCAGGGCCTGGAACTTCGCCGTCGCGTCGGCTATATGCCCGAAGACGAATGCCTGCCCCCGGATTTGAGTGCGTTCGATCTGGTGGCGCGTATGGGGAAGCTCTCCGGCCTCCCTCAAGAAGCAGCCGTCCAGCGTACTCACGACGTCTTACATCTGGTGGGCCTGGGAGAGGAACGCTATCGGCCGATCGGTGGCTATAGTGTGGGGATGAAGCAGCGGGTCAAGTTGGCCCAAGCCCTTGTGCACGATCCAAAGCTGGTCTTGCTCGATGAGCCCACCAGCGGCATGGACCCTCAGGGCCGTGAGGAGATGCTCGAGCTTATCCGAGATATTCGCACGAAGATGGGGATCAGTCTGTTGCTCTCTTCGCATCTCTTGCTGGATGTAGAGCGAGTCTGTGAATACGTTGTGATTCTGCGGGCAGGTCAAGTGGTGGCTCAAGGCTTAATGAATGAGCTTTTAGGAGGCCTGGGAGAGGGGCTTCTGCTTCGAGTCGTGGGCGATCAGGATACCTTTGTCCATGGGCTGAGGGGACATGGCCTTGATGTGGAAGTGGTAGGCGGTGGAATCCTCATCAAGACAGCGACAGAGGATGTGTATGATATCATTCTCAAACAAGCCGTCGAGACGAAAGTTCAGTTGCGGCGTCTCGAGCGCGAAGTCCGTTCCCTGGAAGAGCTATTTCTCGCACTACATCCTCGTGCATCATGACTGAGAAATCTAGGGGAGTCATCTATGACGTTGGGTATCGTCCTTATGAGGGTCCATATCTCGGTCGGTTCCATGCTCTGGCCAGTTTGATCTGGGATGACCTCAAGCGCGGTCTAGGGGTCAAGAAGGGCTGGAAGTACAGAGCCATCATCATCTTGCTTCTCGTCATTGAGCTGGGAGTCTTCTTCTTCTTTCTGGTTGTCAGCCAGTTGGGGGAACTCTTTGGCGAGGGCATTCCTCAGTTCCTGCTCAATCCATACACGGCCTTCTACGAGACCTCGACATTTGTGCTCCTCTTTTTGAGTGCCCTAGTCGCCCCGAATCTCTTGTGCGATGACCGCCGCTATCGGGTCTACCCATTGTATCTGGCACGGCCTATATACACCTACGATTATCTTCTAGCGAAAGCGGGAGCCATCTTTGGAATCCTGACCCTTGTGACGGTGGGACCGGCCTTGCTGCTCTTCCTGGGGAAGACGCTGCTGGCACCCAATGCGCTGGATTACCTTGGGGAGCATCAAAGGGAATTCTGGGCACTATTGGCAGCGGGATTGTTAATCAATCTCTTCTATGCGAGCTTTGCCATGGGGATCTCCTCGCTCACGACCAGCCGGGGCTACGCAGCCGGAGCGATCATTGGGGTCATCTTTTTCTCGGACCTGGTGGCGGATTTGCTGGCAGCGCAAAACTCGTGGGCTCAGTTGCTCAGCCTGGGTGCTCTGCCGCTGCGGGTCAAAGACTGGTTCTTCTTCGGGAAGCTGTTGTCGATAGAAACAGGGCAAGGGTTCTCGCTTGAGCCGCTCTCTCCGTGGATCTATCTCTTCGCTACGCACATTGTGATGGCCCTCTCGTGGATGGTCGTCTGGCTGAGCTACCGTCGGGAGGTCCGGTGATGAGTGTGATCGAGGTCGAGCGCGCCACAAAGCGCTATGGCGAGGTCGTGGCCGTCAGTGACGTCTCGTTCGAACTGGGACCGGGAGTGACGGGTCTATTGGGTCCCAATGGGGCGGGGAAGACCACGTTGCTCAAGATGATGGCCGGCCTGCTGGGGCCTACATCCGGTCGTGTGAGCCTCTTCGGTCAGTCGTTACGGCGGGTGCCACAACTCTATAGACGCATGGGGTACTGTCCGGAGAGCGAGCGACTCTATGAGTATATGACCGGGGGCGAGTTCCTCGTCTTCAGTGCCCAACTTCAGCTCTTGAGTGATCCCGAAAACGAAGCTCGGAAGGCCTTAGAACTCGTGAATCTCGTACCAGAGAGGGACAAGAAGATCCGGGCCTACAGCCGTGGGATGCGTCAGCGGCTCAAGGTCGCTCAAAGTCTCCTGCACGATCCGGAAGTGCTCTTGCTGGACGAGCCGCTCAAGGGGGCCGATCCCACGCAACGGCGGATTCTCATCGATCTGATCCGGGCACTGGGGCAAAGAGGCAAGACGATTGTGGTCTCTTCCCACGTACTCTACGAAGTAGAAAGAATGGCCTCGCAGATCATTCTCATCCACCGTGGGCGGCTGTTGGCCTTCGGGGATTTTCGGGCGATTCGCGAATCGATGGATGATCGGCCTCACAGAGTCTCTCTACGGGTGAGCGATCCCAAGCGGTTGGCTGCCTTGCTCACCGAGAAGGCCCTGGTCAGGGGGGTGAGTCTCTCTGGCGACGAGATCGTGGCCGATGTGAGTGAGCCCGATGTCTTCTACGGCCAGCTCCCTAGCGTTGCTCTGGAGGCCGGCGTGCGGCTCACGCAGCTTGTGAGCCTCGATGAGGATCTGGAAAGCGTCTTTCGTTATCTCGTGCAATGATGATTCCCACAGCACTCCTGCGCTTGGCGTTACGGCAACTATTCGGCTGGCATCGGTTGGGATTGCTCTTGTTTCTATGTGCCTTGAGTGCCTTGCCTGTCGTAGTGGTTGCCGTGACGCTGGCCTCGGCACAATTTGACCCAGATCTTAGGCAGGAATTCATGAGCGAGGAGTTTCGTGCGACTTTCTTGAAGGTGCTCTTCGATTTCTTTCTGTCACCGCTGCTATATCCTGCGATCGCGCTTCTTCTGACCGCCACGATTCTACGTGAGGAGATCCAGAATGAGACGATCATCTATCTATGGACGAAGCCTCTCGCGCGTGGTGCCATTGTCATCTCGAAATATGTCGTGGCTGTGTTGGGAGCGCTCGTGTTTTGTGGCCTGAGCTTCCTGATCACGGCTTCCATCCTCATCAATGACATCAACTTCATCGGGAAGCTCCTGCTTACGGTTGTCTTGGCTCTTTTGGCGTATGGGGCTTTCTTCCTCGCATTGAGCACGTTCTTTGATCGAGCGCTCCTTTGGGGGTTCGCGTATGTCTTGGGGTGGGAGGAATCGTTCAGCCGCATCTCTTCGGCTGCCTCGCAGCTGAGCATCCGGCACTACGCGGAGAACCTGGAAGTGACCCTGCTCGGGTTGTCCACGGATGTTTCGCTGGGGGCGAGCGTAGCGGTGTTGTTGGGGTTGGCGATTGTTTTCGTTGGGGTTGCCAGCTGGCGCTTCTCTCGAATGGAGTTCGCCAGTAGCCAGGGCGAATGAAGGCAGGAGAGCCATCTAAGTTGAGGAGGCCAAACCTGGATGGCTCTCGTTGGCACGATCTACACGATCTATATAGCGACCGTTGACTCGAAGCTTGTCAGATGACCCCGAACACGCTCGCTAGGGCTATGAGGCCGGCGACCAGAGCCAGGCCTCCGAGAGCGGTGCTCAAGCTCGTTTGAGATTTAACCTCCTCCACCTCGGCCTGCAGTTGCTGCTCCAGTTGGGTGATCTGTGCTCGTAGGGCTTCCACTTCTTCCACGTCAGCCTTCGTCAATTCGAGCGAGGTGATCCGGCTGCGGCTCTTCTCCACTTGATCGAGCAAGGCCGCGCTGGTTGCTTCCACGCTCTGCAAGCGTTCCTTCAGCTCTTGGATTTGTGGTGTGAAGTCTATGAACTTGCCGGCGTCGGCAGAGGGCATCTTGGCCTGTTGTTCCAGGGTGGCGATCCGCTTCTCCAGTTGCTTCACCTGCATCTCTAGTCCCAACAGTTCGCGGATCTTGGCCTCGACGGACTTCAGACGGGAGTCCAGTCCTTGCACAGTGGTTTCCAGATCGAAGACGCGTCCTTGAAAAACCGAGAACTTCTCATTGAAGCTGGCCGCCAATCCCTGCAAGGTTCCCTCTAAGGTGAGCAGACGAGGCTGAATCTCCCCATCGATCTTCTTGTCGATTCCTTGCAGATCGCGCACGGCGCTTTCCGTCTGTTTGAGTTCAAAAGAGATTTCCTTGACGATAACGGAGACGGCCTGCGTCTGCTGGAGCTGGAAGGAGAGGTCCTTGACCATTCCTTCAAGTTTCCCCATTGCTTGGGAGAGTTCCTCGATCTTCTTCTCTAGGTCGCTGTAATCTGCGGACCAGGCGTTGGCTGCCAGTATGGTAGTGAAGAGGATCGCCAGTGCTACCACCAGAGACTTCTTGCTCATAGATGTGCCTCCTCCTTGGGCATAATAGACTAAGCGTCAATCTAGCGCCTATGCAAACAGAAGAATAGGAGCCCTGTCAAATGGGGGTGGGAAGTTGGTCCCATAGTAACGTAACCCGCGTTACAGATCAGCCGAGGCTTGATAGCCCGGAGCTCTGTCTTTAGAATGGGCGTTGCTACGGAGATGAGGTGGTGAGTGGGTGATTCCCTGGCAGGATCTGAGTGCGAGATTTCTACGATCTATAGACGTTTCCCCAAATACGCTTAGGACCTATGGGGAGGCGCTCAAGAGCTTCTTCCAATGGCTGCGAGACCAACCGAGCGATCAACTTGACCCCGAGATACTAAAAGGCTATCGGGAGTGGCTGAAGACGCACAGAGCCGCCAATACGGTGCTTACCTATTGGGTGGCCCTGCGCCGTTTCTTTCGATATGCGGTGGCCGAGGGCATGATCGAGAGGAATCCGGTCGAAGGGATGAAAGGTTTGCGTCGTCCTCAAGGACATCTGCGGCGGGATCTGACCCGAGAGGAGTTGAGAGCGGTCTTTGAGCTGATCGATCGCAGTATGGAACTGGGGAAGCGCGACTATGCGATGATCAACCTCATGGTTCGCAACGGCTTGCGCGTCATTGAGGTACATCGGGCGAACGTGGGGGATCTCGAAACCCGTCAAGGCAGGACCATTCTGCGCATCTGGGGGAAGGGGCGAGACGCGCGGGACGAGTTTGTCGTATTGGCGGAACCGACGGAGCAAGCTCTATTGGAGTATCTGTCTTGTCGGGGTCAGCCTGCCCCCCACGATCCTCTTTTCATCAAAGGAAGTAAATTCGATCTCAACGGCAACCCACGCTTGAGCACGCGCCACATCCGGCGCCGGATCACTCGCTATCTTCAGAAAGCAGGCGTGAAGACCTCGAAGACCTCGGTGCACTCGCTCCGGCACAGCTTTGTCACGCTAGCCATAGAGGGTGGAGCTTCGCTCTTGGAGGCGCAAACAGCCGCGCGCCATCGCTCCATTCAGACGACCATGATCTATTTCCACGAGCACGGGCGCTTGGAGAACCCGGTAGAGGACAGAATCAAGATTTGAGGTGGAACACAAGCGAGACGTACAATGGGAGCAGGAGGTTGAGCATGGCTACTTCCGTCGAGGTTCTTAAGCGGCGGTTCACCGTGGAAGAGTACTACAAGATGGCACAAGCTGGCATCTTCTCTGAAGATGACCGCGTGGAGCTTCTCGATGGGGAGATTGTCGAGATGACGCCGATAGGAAGCAGTCACGCTGCGGTTGTGGATCGGCTCACTAGACTCTTTAGTCATCTGGTCGGAGAAGCGGCTTTAGTGCGCGTCCAAAACCCTATTCGCTTGAGCCAGCATTCGGAGCCTCAGCCTGATCTGGCTCTACTTAAGCCTCGTTCTGATTTCTATGCTCAGGCTCACCCAGGGCCGGAGGACATATTGCTAGTAGTAGAAGTAGCCGAGACCTCTATAGGCATCGACCGGAAAATCAAGATTCCGCTCTATGCCAAATCGGGAATCCGGGAGGTCTGGCTGGTGGATTTGGACGAAGAGCGAATTGAGATTTATCGCAAGCCATCATCAAAAGGATATGCTGAGATCCAGCGATTGCGCCGTGGACGAAGCCTTTCGCCTCAGGCTCTTTCTGATCTGAAGCTCTCGGTGAGTGAAGTCTTTGGAACTAGATAGAAGGTCAACATGCTGACGAGGTACATTCAAGCAGCGATGAATAAAGCGCGGTACGAGATTTTAGAGGACGGCACCTACTATGGTGAAATCCCACCTTGTCGTGGCGTCTGGGCGAACGCTAAAACTCTCGAAGCCTGCCGCCAAGAGCTTCAAGAAGTGCTTGAGGAATGGCTTCTGTTGAAGATGAAAGACAATGACCCCATCCCGACTATCGAGGGTATAAATCTCGAAGTGAAGATTTCCTAAGAATGCTCAAGCCCGTTCCGTGGCGGGAGCTGATTCGCAAGCTCCATAAGCTCGGTTATGAAGGACCAATCTCTGGGGGCAAGCATCCGTTCATGAAGAAAGGGAGGTTGAAGCTGCGCATCCCGAATCCACATCAAGGGGATGTCTCAGTCGATCTGCTGAAACGAATACTCCGTCAAGGGAAGATCAAAGAAGCGGATTGGGAACGGATTTGAATGACTCCTTTGGGTCGCACCTCGGCAGGTCGGTACTTGATTGTGTTCTTTGTTTACAAACACGACGGGCAAGCCCTCATCCTCTCAGCCCGAGATATGACGGCTGCGGAACGGAGCCGATATGAACAAGAAGCGTAAAAGCTCGATTTCCAAGGCAAGGTCTTACCGCGAATTGGGCGACTTCTGGGATACCCATGATTTAGCAGACTACTGGGACCAGACCAAGCCCGTTGAGGTGACGGTAGATCTCAAATCGGAAGTGACTTACTACGCTTTGGATACCGAGTTAGCAACGCGGATTCGCCGGTTGGCGCGACGGCGAGGAGTCTCCCCCGAGACGCTGCTCAACTTGTGGGTGCAGGAGAAGCTTCAAGAGCAACGGGCGTAAGCGGGGCGTTCTTCAGCTGTTCGGCCATGCCAAGAGGCTAGCGGGTGGTTCAGCTCATTGAGGAGATTTCTTAAAGCAGGGGTAAGCAGTATGCAGTTCGGTCTGCGACCACTTTGCCCAGATTCGTATGTGTACGATAGCATGGCCTGTGCGATTGCCTAGAAGTCATTTCAACCCCTGGATTGCGGCTAGTAGCAGGCTACATGAACCTCCAAGAAAGTGGTACAATGCAATCAGCAGAGTAAGCAAATCAGGTGGATAGGATGGCTAAACTTGTGTTAATATGGTCTTTGTTGGTGGGTGGTTCTATTGAGATTGGCTTGGCCATCCCCATGATCCTGCACAAAGTTCCTCCAAATGTAATCTATGGATTTCGGACCCAAAAGACTCTTTCGGACAAAGAAATCTGGTACAAAGCCAACGAGTTCTCCGGAAAGCTTCTACTACTAGCTGGAATCATTGCTCTGATCCTTGCAGGTATTCTCTGGTGGCTTCACCCGAAGATGTCCTTCCCCATCATGGAGGCGACAAGCGTCGCTGGTATTTTCGTACCTTTAGTGACAGTGGTCACTGGCAGCTTTCTGTACTTGCGCCGATTATGACCGCAGGGCAGGATTGTGATGTCAAGAGGGAATGTCATGCCCGTGGCGGCGATGCTCCAAGACTTGCTAAGGAAGCCGATCTCCGCTAAAGTCAGAAACAATGGTGCAGCCTCTCGAGCTGGCATGGATACAGGAGCGCGTCCGAAAGAATGAGTATCTCTACAGCCTGGAAGCCCTATGACGATTGCCTCTATTGCGGTGGACAAGTGGAAGAGCGTCTGGAGCGCATTGACTATCGCTACCACGGCCAACTCTTCATTTTAGAGCGGGTGCCTACAGGAGTCTGCACGCAGTGTGGGGAGAAGTTCTTTAAGGCGGAAGTGGCCAAGCGCATGGAGAAGACCGCCTCGGAAGCGGGGAAGACTGTGAGAACCGTGGCAGTCCCGGTGCTCTCCCTTCCGTGAGCAGGTCCGTTAAGAAATATTAACGGTCCACCTCTCCCGCTGTCCCCAGAACCCATAGGCATTCATGCCGTTCCCTTGCGACCGAATTGCCAACCCCCGCTTAAACGGTCGTATTTGCCTTAGCAGCCCTGTCCCCCTGCTCGTTGCTAGCCGTGACCTACGTCCCCACCTTGAAGGTGACTTCAGTTACCGATCCCTCTCTTTAGACCTCCTAGAATGAAGCCAACGCTAAAGGGGGGATAAACCAAATGCGTATGCCACAAACGTTCAAACGGACGGCTCTGGCCTTGCTGCTTCTGGCGCTCTTGAGCCTCTTCTCCCTGAGCTCTGCGGTGTTGGCAGATGAGGACAAGAGTGTCCAAGAGAAGCTCAAGCAGCTCGAGGCCATGATCGACGACCTAGAGTCCGTGGTCAAGTCGCTCACGCTGCAAGTCCAGAAGGTCTCCGAGACGGCCGTGGCGGACTTGGAGAACTTCCGCCCTCGGCTCTTTACCATCGAGAACCTCACCAAGGACAACACCTTCGAGATCAAGAAGATCTCAGGAACCGTGGCGAAGCTCTCCGAGACTGTGGACATGCTGAGCGCACTGCCTGGACAAGTGGAGCAGCTTAGGGCCTACCTCAAAGAAGTCGATGCGAACCTCTCTTCCAGCATCGAAGCCCTGGCCAACCGCATGGGAGCCATCGAGTTGGCCGTCAGCAAGCTTCAGGACGGCGTAGAGCGGGCGACCACTCTCACCAATGCGTTCCAGGAGAACCTCGGCAGGATCTTCAACCAGCTCGACGCGACAGACAGTCGGCTCGGTGCAGTCGAGAACTTCCTGGGGGCACTAAACAGCAGTGTCGGTTCCTTGGCGGCGCGCCTCGATGATCTGGATAGCCGCACGGCCCAGCTCCAGTCGGCCATAACCCAAGTGGAGAGCCTCTCCGCCATGTTCTCCCAAGTGCAGGTCAACCTCGCGGAGCTGGCAGCCCGTCAGGACAAGGCAGAAGTCCGATGGGCTCAGCTGAAGGATATGGTTGATCGCCTGGAGATGCAAGTGATGCAACTGAAGGGAGATCAGACGGTCACGCCACCGGACAGCGCGCTGGCGGAACGGGTGACTCGCTTAGAGAACAAACTGTCGGAGATGGTCATGCTCCTCGAGAGCAACCAGAAGACCGTGGCTGACCTGCAACAGTCGTTCAGCAAGGTCAAGGAGCAGATCAAAGTCGAAATCTTGGCCTCACTTCCCAAGATTCCTACCGCCCAAGACATAACCATCATGGTGGAGGAGATCGCAGCCAAGCAGATCAAGGAGGCACAAGCTCGAGCGGATGCCGCTCAGGGTCTGGCTATCGTGGCCCTGTTGGCTGGCATGGCCGCCATCGTAGCTGCCTTGCTGCTCTAAACGAGAACTCAGCTAGGATTACCCCTTTGGCGGCAAGCAGAGCGTAGGGGATCTTAGCCAGAAGCGGGAGGTGCGCGACCCACCTCCCGCTCGCATTTTTCCCTTCATCTGCGGAACAGATGACGCGCGATGAAAAGCAGGTTGGCCGGTCGTTCGGCCAAGCGGCGCATGAAATACGAATACCACTCCTGCCCGTACGAGACGTAGACCCGCACCCGATAGCCCTCGCGCACCAGCGATTCCTGAAGATTTCTCCGGATACCATAGAGCATCTGAAACTCAAAGAGGTCTTTGGATATTTTGTTCGCCTGGGTGAACCGCTTGGCCCACTGAAGGATGTTCTCGTCGTGAGTGGCCACGGCGACATACACACCGTGTTGTAGCGCGCGTGGACTCCACAGCAATTCCAGTAGCTCGATATAGCTGCGATCGACGTCGCCTTTATGCGGAAACGCGATGGCAGTGGATTCCGCGTAGGCTCCCTTGCACAACCTCACGTTGGCACCCAGCCCGACGAGCTGCTCCACGTCGCGGCGGCTGCGATGGAGATACGCCTGGATGACTACACCCACATTCTGCCGATAGCCCGCCTCTCGAAAGCGCCGGTAGAGCCCGAGCGTCCGCTCCGTATACGGAGAACCTTCCATATCGATGCGCACGAAGTTTCCGTAGCGTTTGGCCTGTTCTAGGATCATCTTCACGTTCTCAAAGCAGAGGTCATCCCCTAGATCTAGCCCCATCTGAGTGAGCTTGAGGGATGCATGGGATTTGAGGTTGTTTTGGTGGATGGCATGGAGGATGTTCAGATATTCCCGCGCGGCTTCCACCGCCTTCTCGCGCGTGTCGGTGTTCTCCCCCAGATGATCGAGGGTGGCTAAGATGCCCCTTTCATTAAGCGCACGCACGACTTCGATGGCCTCAGGTAAAGTTTCGCCGGCGACGAAACGGCGTGCGGCTCTGTGAGAGAAGGGAAACTTCGTGATCCAAGCCCGAGCGCGCTCACTGCGTGACAACCGGAGGAGCAACTGTCGTAACATCGATGTGCATCCGTCACTCTCGTTCTTATGGAGGAGGGACAGACTTCGCTGCCCCCGTGTAGAAATTGATCTCGATCGTGGTCCAATTGTCGGCATACAAGCCAATGAAATTGGCCAGCTCCGCGCAGGCCAGCTGCACGCGCATTGGCATCGTTCCTGGCCGAATTGGCTTGTCGAAACCATCCGAGGTCACGAGCTGACGCACCAGTTCCACAGTCGTGCCTTGGGGTCCCGTTGAACCTGCCTTGGCCAGGATGTCGTTCGTTCCGCCCTGGTCGATATCGGGTCTTTGACTGGTGAGTTGATCCGCATAGGCATCTTCTGCATAGACCTGACCGTCCTTGACGTATGCGACAAGGATGTCGCCCCCTTTCATGCGCGGACCGGTAGGCTCAAGAGAGATTTCCACACGACCCTGCAGGGAACAGCTCAAACCGAAGAAGATCCAGCCCCTGTTCTCATCGATGCGCCAGTAGAGAGTCATGCCATTTTCTGCCGTGTGCAGGTAGGCATATTCACCCCGACTGATCACGCCGTCGACTTGAGGAAACGTCGGGGAAGACGCAGGGGTAGACCTCTCGTTTGGGGAGGAGACGACGCTGGGAGTCGCTTCGCGCCCTTTAAGTTTGAGCTGAAAGTCCACGAGCAAGATGGCAGTGCTTGCTATCGCCAGAATGGCCATCATCAAAGTGAAGGCGATGACTTTCTGTCTCATGAGACTCTTCTTTAGAGGAGGTTCTCCTTCAAAGTGATCAGGAAGGGTTCGGCCAACTTGCTCAGCCCTTCGCGGTCGACGATGTAGATCTTGGAGCCTTCCAGGGCGATCAGGCCTCGATCCTTGAGGCGGGAGAGCATCCGAATGGCCGTCTCCGTCGCCACTCCGGCGAGCTCCGCCAGCTCCTGGCGGCTAAGCTCGAGACCGATATCCAGTCCTTGACCCGTCTGCACACCGTATTGTTTCCCCATGAGTAGCAAGAGCCTTGACAATCGCTCGAGGCTCCCCTCATACGAAGCTTCCATCAGTTTATCTTGAAAGGCCTTGAGCTCGCGGGCCAGTTTCTCGACGAACCGCAAGGCCACTTCAGGATGTTCTCTCAAAAACGCCATGAAGGGCTCGCGCTCTATGAAGTGGAGTGTGGTCTCTTCCAACGTCTCCGCATAGGCCGTATAGACTTCGCGGTCGAATAGGGTCTTCTCCCCCAGGACCTCACCCGGCCCCAGTAGTTTGAGAATCTGTTTCTTCCCCCGAAGCGAATGCTTGGCGAGCTTCACTTTGCCCTTGCAGATGATGTACAGGCCAAAGGCCGGCTCGCCCTCTTGGAAGATGACCTCTCCTTTGGGATATTGCAGTGACCGAGACATCTTGCGGATCTTCTCAAGCGTCTCCGAATCGAGATCCGCAAAGAGCCAAGAGCATTCACCGCAGCACTCTCGATGATGAGGCATAGGCATATGCCCTCACCTCCCTCGAGTCGGAGGCTCCACAGCCTCCGCAAGTTCATCGTATATGCCCATAGCTTGGAACTTCAGGCGGCGCAGTCGTAGCAGCTCCGAAGGATCCAGGGCCTCTACCTCCTCGAGGTGTCGCAAGAGGGCTTGTTGGAGTGATCGAGAGGCGGCCTCGTAATCACTCTGGGCTCCGCCAGGAGGTTCGGGAATGACCTCATCGATGACTTGCAGTTCTTGCAGATGTTTCGCTGTGAGTTTCAGTGCTCGGGCCGCTTCCGGGGCCTTCGCCCGATCGCGCCAGAGGATGGCAGCACACCCTTCAGGGCTGATGACAGAATAGATCGCATTCTCCATCATGACGATCCGATCCCCCACACCGATGCCCAACGCTCCGCCGCTACCTCCCTCGCCGATGATAGCTACTATGATCGGTACTCGCAGTCGGAACATCTCGTAGATGTTTTCGGCCAGAGCTCCTCCAATGTGGCGCTCCTCCGCCCCGATGCCGGGATACGCCCCTGGGGTATCAATAAAACTCAACACGGGGAATCCGAAGCGTTCTGCCAGCTTCATCGCACGCAACGCTTTGCGGTACCCCTCGGGATGCGCCATACCGAAGTTCCTCTCGCGATTCTCCTCTACCGTGCGTCCTTTCTGGTGGCCAATGGTGACAACCGTACGGCTGCCCAAGCGGGCGAGCGCAGCTACTATGGCTCGATCCTCGCCATAGAGGCGGTCGCCACGCAATTCGTAGTAATCCTCCATGATTCGCTCCAGATAATCCAGAGTGAAGGGGCGCTTGGGATGCCGAGCCAGCTTGACTCTCTCCCAATCGCCGAGTTCTTTGGGAAGAGATGGAGCGCGCAGAAGCTCGAGTTTGGCTGCCAACCGACTGATCTCTTCCGAGAGATCGATGCCATCCACTTGACTCAGTTTCTTGAGCTCCTCGATCTTTCTCTCCAACTCGTGTATGGATGCCGAGGGCTTATCGGCCATTGTGACCTCCTGGGCTTTGGCCGTTCACGAAGAAGCGCAGAATTCGAGCGATCTCGGAACGCATCTGCTCGCGCCGCACCACCTGATCGACGATGCCGTGCTCTAGGGCGAAGCGGTCCGTCTGAAAGTCCGGCGGTAGTTCCTGATGGATCGTCTCGCGAATGACGCGCGGTCCTGCGAACCCGATCAGGGCACCTCGTTCCGCGATCGTCACGTCGCCCAGACTGGCAATGCTCGCTTCCACTCCGGCCGTCGTCGGATACGTCATCACAGAGAGAAACGGCACTCGGGCTTCTTCGAGCAGGAGACGGGCCGAAGCCGTCTTGGCCATCTGCATGAGACTCAAGATGCCTTCCTGCATGCGCGCTCCACCGGTGGCTGAGATCAGAATGAACGGGCGCCGCAGCCGAGCGGCCGTGCGGAGCCCATGGCAGATCTGCTCGCCCATGACGCTCCCCATGCTACCGCCGATGAATCGAAAATCCATGACCGCCAGGATCACGGGAAGACCCTCGATGGTGGCACTGCCCACGATGATCTCATTGAGCAGTCCTGTCTCCTCTTGGGCTTCTTTTAGACTTTGCCTGTAGGGCTTTGCTCCCACAAAGCGCAGGGGGTCCTTGGCCACGATCGGTCGGGAGATGTCCTCGAAAGAACCCTCATCGACCAAGAGCTTGATGCGTTCGCGCGCCGTGAGGAAGAAATACTCGCCGCACTTGGGACAGATGTTGCGGTTCTGCTCCACCCGCTTCTTGAAGACGAGTTGGCTGCAGGCCTTGCACTTGAGCCAAAGCACATCTTCTTCCTGGCTCTTCTCGTGCAGGTCCACCTTGAAGTATTTCTTGCTGCGGAAGAGAGCCATCTTAGTCCACCTTCGGAGTCCCCTGCGAGATGAGCTGCCTCTGTAGCAGGCGCTCTCGGGCCTCGGGGGGCATGGAGATCCCAAGAGACATCATCATGCGGAAGCCCTCCTCCACGGTGATGTGATCGAGATATGTCACATCTTTTTCGGGCACGATTAACCAGATACCGGTGACGGGGTTCGGAGGAGCCATGATGAAGATCGATACCATCTTCTCGCCCACCACCTCTTCGATGCCGGGCACGGCTTGATTTGTGACAAACCCGATCATATACAGCCCTTTACTGGGGTACTCCACCAAAGCCACGCGCTTGAAGGAGGACATGTCGCGCTTGAAGATGGCATCTGTGATCTGTTTGACGGTAGAATAGAGCTTGCGCAGTATGGGGATGGACAAAAGCAGCCTCTCAAAATAGTTGTAGATTGCTCGGCCCAAATAGACTCGGGTAACTAATCCCACCAACAGAATGATGACGAGCGTGACGAAGATGCTGACCATGTTGATCAGTGTGGCAGGCAGTTCCTGTCCTAAGACGCTGCGCACGAGGGTTCCCAGAAAACCTCCGGAGCCTAAAGAGCCTTCGATGAGCTTGTAGAGCAGTTGCAGAATCAAGTACGTCAGCCCTAAAGGCAGCAGGGCCAACAGTCCACTGATAAAAGTCGCTCGAAGGCTCTTCCACATCGTCGAATCGCCTGAATCCTACTTTACCAGAGAAGCTCGCGGAGGTCAAACCCTCAACGGGCTTTGATTGACGGCCCTAGCGGGGGGCCTTATAATCCATGCATCTGGAATTGAAGTCTTTCCCAGCGACCATGCGACGGGTCAATTGGACGATTACAGAACTCCAGCATAGAGAACTCAAGCGCCTCTCTCAGGTGACCGGGTTGCCCATTTCAGAGTTGGTCCGTCGGGCTCTCGATAAATACATCGGCCTTGTAGGCGAGGGCCCTCCTCCTGAGGAAGTGAAGCTGGGTCGGAGTGCTACTCCAGATGCTCCTAGAGGGAAGAGTCGGAGTGAGGTCTAACTTGACGAAACGATCATCGGTAGAACGCGCATTCCATATGGCTACGGCCGCAGAGATCCGAGCTGGCCGGGTCACAGACGTTTACTTTGAGCGCACCTGTCAGATTCTAGACGCAAAGAAGATCGACAAGCATGTGCTGATGGAAGCCCGCGTCAAGAAGCTCCCCCAGGGGGACTGGGGTGTGTTTTGCGGGGTGCATGAGGCGATTGCGCTGCTCGAGGGGATGCCCTTTGATCTCTGGGCGCTGCCGGAAGGGACGCTCTTTCAGGCACGGGAGCCCGTGGTGCTGATCGGATGCAACTATCGCGAGTTTTCGGTCTATGAGACAGCCCTGTTGGGGTTCCTATGTCAGGCGAGCGGAATTGCCACGAAAGCCGCGCGCTGCACGATCGCTGCTCAAGGGCGGCCCGTGTACAGCTTTGGTGCTCGACGTATGCACCCGGCCATCGCACCGATGATCGAGCGGGCGGCTTTCATCGGCGGATGCGCGGGAGTGGCGAGTGTCGTCGCTGCAGAGCTACTGGGCGAGGAACCTGTTGGGACAATCCCACACGCCCTGATATTGATTCTGGGAGATTCGGTCTCGGCTACTCTGGCCTTCGATGAGGTCATCGATAAGAAAGTAAAGCGAGTGGCGCTGGTAGACACCTTTGGAGATGAAAAATTCGAGGCGTTGGAGAATGCAGAACTCCTCGACTCCAATATCTATGCCATCCGGCTGGACACGCCTTCCTCGCGCCGCGGGGACATGCTGGAGATCGCCCGCGAGGTGCGCTGGGAGCTGGACATTCATGGCTATGAGAACGTGAAGATCTTCATCTCAGGCGGCCTGGACGAGGACTTGATCCCGCCTCTTAACGAAGTGGCGGATGCGTACGGTGTCGGCACAGCCATCAGCAACGCCCGGGTCATCGATTTTGGCCTGGACATTGTCGAGGTCGAAGGAGATCCCATCGCCAAACGGGGCAAGGAGTCCGGGGCCAAACAGCTCTACGTGTGCAAAGACTGTGGAAAGCGTCTCATCACTCTGTTTACGAAGCTGCTGAAAGCCTGTCCCCATTGTAAAGGCAAAGTCGAGCCTAAGCTCATTCAGTTCTTGAAGCAGGGCCAGTTGATGCGGGACCTTCCTCGACCTCAAGAGATTCGCGAGTACGTGCTGAGCCAGCTCCCCAAGGAACTGTAGTCGTTCATCACTTGGCTCTTACAGTGATCCAGATGCCTCCCAGGACGACCAGACCTCCAACGATCTGCAGGAGCGCGATCGGCTTCTGCAGGGCAACGTATGCGGCGATGAACGTGACCACAGGGACGAGGTTATTGTAGATGGCAGTGCGCGCGGCTCCCACCTGCTTGACCCCGGCGGCCCAGATCACATAACAGAGAGCGATGGAGAGCGCTCCGGAGTATATAATGGCGGCCCAACCCCAGCCGGATATCCCTTCCCAACGAACTGTCAGCACAGAGGGTAACGCAACAATCCAGAGCCCCAATACTCCCACGGCTAAGGCGAGCGCACTCACTCGTAGAGGTGAGTATTTGACCAACACATCTTTGGAAAACACCGTGTAGCCTGCCCAACATACCGCTGCCACGAGTGTTAAGATGTCACCCCAGAAGCTCGCGTTGCTCAAGGAGAATTGCGGGGATGCGGCCAAGGTGACGAGCAGGACTCCGATGAACGAGATCAAGATCCCGACCCAGACGCGCGAGGAGATCCGTTCCCACCCCAAGATCTTAGCGAGCAATGCAGCCCAGACCGGAATGGTGGCAATGAGCAACGATGAATTCTCCGCTGTGGTGCGTTCGAGCCCCAGGATGAAGGGGATCTGGTAGAAGGCGTTGCCCAGAAGCCCCAATCCGGCCAGTTCCAGCCAATCTCTTCTGGGCAGGGGGTGCCAGCCTTCTGCCACAAAGAGCACGATAAGCAAGAGAATGGCAGCCAGAGTCAGGCGTATGGCATTGAACGCCAAGGGCGCGAGCTCATTCTCATTGAAGACGCTCTTCATCACGACAAAGTTGATCCCCCAGATGAAAACGACGATCAACAGGGCTATGTCGATGCCGGTCAGACGCGCACCAGCAGCAGAACGATTATCGATTCTCGCTGGAGGCGAAGGTGACTTGAGTTGATTCATCGTGGGCAACCATTATCGAGTGCAGAGGCGGGTTTAGCAAGTCTGTGATCGGGGGACTGGAGCGGGCAACGGGATTTGAACCCGCGACCTTCTGCATGGCAAGCAGACGCTCTACCGCTGAGCTATGCCCGCCGGAGCTTTCGCCTTTGCATTATAGACCCATCCCCCCCTGATGTCAATTTCCCCAACCACTGGCTTGAGTTCGCGCAATATCCTATGCTATGATGATACAAAAATCTCAGGAAGGGAGTGGGTGTGATGCAAGAAGTGCTCCTGGTGACACTGCTGGCGGTAGCTGCTGTGGTGGGCGCCTCTCTCCTGTTACCCAGCGCTCTTGGCCCCATGCCAGTTGAGGAGATTGCGCCTGTCGGGCCCCCCTCGGAATCGGTGCAGCTACCCCTCGAGAGAATGGAACTGAAGATCGCTACGGTTATGGTATGGGACAGCGATGTCGCTGACATCCCGCTCATGCTTACCGGCGAACCTTTGGAACTTGAATTCATCATCAAATTCCAGCCTAACCTCTTGTGGGTCAGCCAGGCGGAAGGTTCAGCGAACTGGGAGATGCACATCGAGCGGAGCAACCAACGAGGAGAGATCGTCGTCCGCGCCAAACGACTCCGATCGTCACCCGGTAGCCATCGCTTGCTGACTCTGCGCTTCCACCGGCTAGAGAAGGCGAATGCGGCACTTACCATCCCCAGGGATACGATCAAAGCCCGCTTCCCCTCAAGCAGGCCCTACGAGGTAGTTGTCATTAACGGCGCGATACGCACATTCTCGTAAGCCGCCCCCTTGCCTGGGTGCGAAGGGGGGGAGTCGAACCCCCACGGGTTGCCCCACAGGATCCTAAGTCCTGCGCGTCTGCCGATTCCTTTTGTTTTTGCAGACCTGTAGGACATTCCCCACACCTTGTCCCCCATACCTGAGCGCCCGATTTCCCACGGGACTTCTCCTTTTGGGGACACTCTACCAGAGGCGCCTGACAGTTGTCAATCAAAGGGGCCTTTGTTAGACGGGTTGATTGGGGAAAGTCGATGGCGATTCTTAGCGGATTTCCGATGCGATTTCCGTGACACCTTTTTTTGACAGCAGCGCCCGCACTTTCTCATGGCTTACCCCAAAGTGCTGAGCTACCTTACGTAGGCTCCTCAGTTCGCCGTATTTGGCCTCGACCGCCCCTGGGTCTAGTTGGATAGGGCGACGCCCCCACTCTCCCAAATCTCCCTCTCTCAACTTGCGTTGATATGCCGCCTTCACCCGATCGGAGAGCTTCGATGACTCCATCTTGGCTTGCAAGGCTATAAGCTGAGCCACGAAGTCCCGGAGTATCCGACCCAGCTCGCCCTCAACATTGAGTTGATCCAGAAAGCTCTCTTGAACACTATGGAGCTGCACGCCCCAGCTGTTGAGAAGGTTGAGGTCTTGCAGAAAAGCGTATGCCCCTTGACGTGTCCAGCGATCCACAGACCAGACCACGATGTGCTGAAACTCTCCCCGCCGGGCAGCCTCTTTGCACGCTTCATAGCCGGGCCGTTCGACCTCTTCTCGATAGCCGCTCAGCCGGTCCCGGTAGACTTCGGCGATCTCCCAACCGCGAGTTTGGGCAACCCGTTCACAGGCCACCCTCTGGTTCTCTTCGTCTTGCTCCTCGGTGGAGACCCTAAGATAGATCGCGGCCCTCATAAGCGAGCCTTCCGGCCGGCCTCTCGGCCGGGCTTGAGCGCTTGATTGATCCCCTCTGCCAGCACGTCGATCTGGAACTCGGCCAGCTCCAGCTGATATAGATCGCAGATGGCCTCGATGACCTCATGGATCAACGTGGACCATTGCAAACTCGGAGCCAGATCCTCGCGGATGGCGATCTCCATCTTCAAGGGCGAGAAGTGCCCATAGGAGCCATCGTCTTCCATCTCTGGCGCCGGGGCCAAGCGCACCTGAATCCTGTGGGAGCCGATCTCGAGCGACTGCGGAAGCTTCATAGTCCAAACCCCAGCCAACGCCGGCGGATCGCGGCTCTCATTTCGTCAGCATCTCATCTCCTTGAGGAGAGCAGGATGATGAGGACGATATGGGCAACAGATCGCCATATCAGCTCCTCATGATCCTCAGTCCCAAGAGCATCCTCACCTATTCCTCCCCTTCGGCCTCGATCTCAACGGGCTCTTCCTCTTCGCCGGCCAGCTCACCCACGGCCTCTTCCAATGAATTCAATCGCCGCTCATGGTCGAGCGAGATCTTTCCAAGGGCCACGATTGCCCGGCGGTTCAAGCTGATCTCTTCCAATATGGCCTTGTCCGCTTCGCTCAGCTCGACCTCGGCAAGATCACGAACCGGCTCTTGAAGGGCCAAGGCGCCGCCCTTCTTCCCCTTGTGACGGAACCCGAAAAGGCCCTTCTTTCGACGCTTCCTTGCTGCCATTATCCCTCACCTCCTTCTTTCAGAGATTCAATCTCCTTGAGGATCTTCTCGATCTTCATTTGGTTTGCTTTGAGTTCAGCGATTACCTGGGGCACCCGGCTCTTCAAGCCGATGAGGGCCAAGGGTTCAGGCTCACTCTTCCCGTCCACCCAACGGGAGTAGGTAGCTTGAGTCACCCCACAGAGCTTGGCGATCCGGGCTTGAGGCCAAGACAATTCCCTACGGATCTTCTCCAGTCGCTTCACGAGCGCCTTGAACTCTCTGCGCTCCTCTTTCATCAACGGTGCCATGTCGATCCAACATTATACACTGTGGATGAGAAGTATGCAAGTCAGGGCAAAAAGAAAGAGCTATTGCTGATTCTCACGCTGAGGCTGCCTGGCTTGCAGCCACAAGAGAGCAAAGAGGCCCGCCAGCGCAAAGCCCACGATCGCGGCACCCTTGTAGAAGCTCATCCGGTTCTTGGCCCGCTCGATGGCCTTCTCCAGCTTCTCCAAGCGGCGTCCGTTTTGAGAGAGAGCCGAAACAAGCTTGTTAATCTCCATCCCTCATCGCCTCCAAGACCTTGAGCGAATAAGGCCGCCATCTTCTGGCAAAACGTTCTTGATCCTCCGGCCCGCCGTTGATATAGACCCGATCACGGCACTCATCGCATTGCCCCCAATAGCGCTTCTTCTTCGGCAAGATCTTCATCTCCATAGGCGCTCCATAAGTTGGACAAGGATAGTAAAGTCTATCCAATGTGGGATTTAAAAAACGATTGGAGCCCCTCAAGTCCTGTTGCAAGTTTGGGTTGTTCGTGAGACTCCGCCTTGGGCGCCGGCTCCTCAACTGATGCTTGAGATGCAGACAGAGTCATCAATCTCCGTAAGAGAAGCCCGACGACAAGCGCCACCGGCAACAGAAGCCACGCCCACAGCGGAGCGCGATCTTTCACCGGAGCTGCTGGCTTTTCTTTAGGAGTCAAGTGCTTCTTCTGAGTCGGTTCCTTGGGAGCCGGATTCGATGCACGAACTCGCTTCTCCTCCGCTTTTCTCTCCTCAAGTTTGTTGAGTAGATAATCCCGCTGTTGGAGTAGCCGATCTCGCTCCCGAAGCCAGCTTTCGCGATCCTGCCAGAGCTGATCTCGACTTTGCTGAAGCCCGGCAACTTCTTTTTCAAACCCCTTCGCCCTTGCGACGGCGCTCTTTAGCTCGGATTGCAGTCTTTCGATTTCAGCTTGCGCACGATCCCGCTCAGAGACTACAGCTTCCAGTTGAGCCGCCCCTGGATCGGGGGCCGATGCTGCTTCCCTCAGACTGCAATTCTCCTCTTCGAGTTGTTTGACCCGATCCCCCAGCTGAGCGACAAGTGCCCGATGACGCTCGAGCTCCTCAGTTAGTTGATCCGGAGATGCCGTAGCCGGCCCCGATGCCTCCGCAGAAGAGAAGTGCAAGTCCGCCGCCTCACGGAGACTGATGCCCCGCTCTTGGGCAAGTCGCTCGATCTTCTCCGCTACGTGGTCAGAGACCTTTAGTGTCTTCATTGCACCCAATTTAACCGGCACCCCCGAAAAAATCTAGCAGCACCCTCAACGCACGTCACGGCACCCTCGATCAGATCTAGCAGCACCCTCAACGCACGTCACGGCACCCCTGAAGGAATCAAGGGTGCCGCCACTTTCGAGATGCACGGCACCCAGAGTTACCGCGAAGTCACGCGGGGTGCCGCGACCTCCAACACGCGCGGCACCTCATGGCACCCTGAAGTCACGCGGGGTGCCGCCACTTTCGGCACCTTTTGGCACCCTAACGGCACCCTACGGCACTCTAGGGTTCTGCCTATATATAGCAGCACGCTCATGCATGGGGTGCCGACCATTGGTCCCGCCTATATTATTATTAGGAGCCCGGGCGGGCCTATATTATTAATAGGGAGCCCGGGTGGGGGAAGCCCTCTGGCTCTCGATCCAATCCGCTCCATATATATAAGCCCACACCAGGCCCATTGCGGTCATCATAAATCAATCCCGCAACCCCCGCCGGGCTACCTGATCCGCTCCATTGTTTAACAAACGGGGCGTCCACTCTAAGACCAAGTTGGTAAACCGCCCCACTAGCTCTTTCGCCTTGAGATAGAGCGGCACCAGGTGCTCAGACCGCACCGGCGCTCTCCCACTAAGATGATCGACCATCGGCTTGAAGTCCGCCCGGATCGTGATGGCCCGCTCCGTCAGCCCACGCTCGATCAAGTATTCGAGCACCCGGATCAAGGCCACATACTCACAGACCGACGCCGTGACCCCAAGGCCCTCTAGGATCTCAGAGCGAGCCGCGATCTTCCGCGAGCCGGCATAGACCACAAAGCCCGCCGACCCACGCGGCATGAAAGAGCCGTCACAGTGAGCCATGATCCGGGCCCGCTTCCTTGACCTCGATCTCGCTCTTGCACGCCGCGACTTTTTCATCTATCGTAAGGCAGAGGCCCGAGGCACTCAGAGACGCGAATGCCCCGAAGCCTCGCCAACTCACAGCAAGGGCAACTGATGCCCCTGCAAGTCCCTCGGCTTGCCCTGCACCGGCAAGCCGACTCTCTTCCCGAACTCAATCATGAACTCTAACCCGTCCTTGGCTCCAAGGGTCTTGACGACCTCTTGAGAGATCCGTCGCTTTGTTTCGATGTCTACAGCGTCTGGATCTACCCCTTGCCTCATCAGCTCGGCGTCGATCAGATTGTCCGGCCCTTTTGAGCCCTTAGAGCACCCGTGATACTTTCCGCCACAGATGCACTTGCACTCCGGTTGCCTTGCTCCATGACAGCGGCTATCGCAGCGGCGCGTTCCGTCGCTGTTGCTGAAACTCATGATCGTCGCCACGTCGATCACTCCTCTTCTCTTTCTCTGTCAGCGGCCGGCCGCAGACGGGGCACTTCTCATGCCGGCCAGCAAGCCATCGAAGCCATGCCCTAAGCTCACGATCCGTCGGGCGAAACACGATCCCCTCCCTCCAACGCAAAGACATCGGCGATCTTCGCAAACGTCCGCCCGTCCTGTCCTTCGCCCGTGACCACCACGATCTCGCACTCCCGTCCGATCAGCTGAAGGAGATCCACCACCTGCCCGTCCTTGAGCGGCCCCATAAGCCGCGACACCAGCGCGGTCAGCTTCGCCCGCGGCGTCAGCCTTTGGCTGTAGGTCTTGCGCAAGACCCGGCCGCGATGCTCACCGTCCTGGATCTCGAACTCGACCACCACGGCCTGTTCGCCCTCTCGGAATTGACTGGCCCGCCTGGTCAGCGCTTTGATCCGCGCTCGGTAACCTCCGGGCTTCACTTGCGAGAACTCCCGATACTCGACCGTCAACGTGCTCACTGCGATCAGCTCCTTTGCTGTTGCTGTATTCTGGCCCCTTAACGGCGGGGCTCACCGGGATCTTCATCGGCGATCCAGACCCTCGACCTGTCATTGACCACGCAGCCGCGTTCAAGCTAGAGTTGGAGCGCAAGCTGTTTGTGCGCGTTCTCCCGTCTTTCCCAAAAGCGACGGGGCAGTGCGTATTGCTCTTCCGTCCGCTGGCACCACTCGCTCTGATCGAGCGGCTCAGCCCGGTTGAGAAACGCCGCCAGCGAGACCTGGTAGATCTCGCCGCCCTGGTCCGCTACGATGAGCCGGATGCGTTCGACCTCAAGGTCTTGAAGCTGCGTCAGGATAGTCGCTGAGAGCGTCCAGGCGTCCATGCGCCGGTAGAGATGCTTGCTTTCCCGCACCCGGCACTCCCAAGTCCGCTTCCCATCGGAATCAACGATGATTCGGCCTCTCGGGATGAGGCGACCATCTGCTGCCACTCTGACTTCCCTCACTTCGATCACCGCCTTTTGCTGATCCCTTGCTTGCGTGAAGGGTCGTGAAAGCTTGTGAAGGCACTGTGTGAAGGGTTTTTTGCCCAAGGGAATTGACGGTGAAGGGTGTGAAGGCATTTGGGGCAAAAGTCCCTATACGCGCGCGCGCGCGCGCGCGAAGGGGCACTTTTACATATTTACTTTCACATCCTTCACAGCCGCTTCCATTGCGGGCAAAACCCTTCACAGGCATCTTTCACCATCCTTCACGTCGTTCACCATCGGATAAAAGTCCTAGTCCGCCATAGACATTCCCTGTTCTGTTGTGGGTTTTCGTGAATCCGCGCTCTTGGATCTTCGTAGCAAACGCTGGATTCCTTATGGGCTTAATACCATTCTCTTCACACCAGCTCCGATACTCCTCATACAGCGTTGAGGCTTTGACTTTCGCATCGGTATGCACGACGCACCGATCGGAGATGAACTGGCTGATCACGTCTTGCTCGCTCCGATACTCCCTCGTCGCCTCGGCTACGCTCTCCGGCGGCTTCAGGTCCGATTGCAGCCAGAACTGGCAACCGATGATCGCCCACGTGAGGATCCCCGACGCCTCTGCCTTGAGCTTGTCCAAGAGATCCGGGTCGGCTTGGTCTCCTGTG
>JBBIPG010000009.1:0-48995 GCA_037442925.1 Candidatus Fraserbacteria bacterium
AAGAGCTGGGGAGGTCTTTGTCAAGGGGAAGGCGGGTATTCCGATCGTGTTCAGGACCAATAGCACAGCACTTTCACCTGCTCATGCATCGGGCTTAGCAAGAATTATACAGTTAGGGATTCAAGACGTAGATCCTGTGCCTTCAACACCACAAGCCTTAGCTGCGGCAATGGTGATTTTGACCGAAGAGGTCATAAAGGCAATCATGACCTGCCCTGAGTGTGATTACCTCACGGTACTTGCTCACTTTCGAGATAGATTGGCTTCCGTAGCGCTAGTACCTAACAACACTCAGTTTAAGATACAGTTGGACGGACTGCGTCACGAACTTTCTACACTATTGCAACTGGTGGTAGTAAACGGCTGGAGTCTTATTGACTACTCGCGTAAGGTAAGCACAAGTAAAGGTTCTACAGAAATTGATGTTATAGTAACAAGAAGCATCGAAGGAATTGGGAAAGTGGCTGCCTTCGTCGAAGTGAAGGGACCTGGGTTGTTCCTTATCCAGGATTCCAATTCTCAAACAGCCGCTAATCAACTTGCAAAATACCTCGATTATGTCTTGCAAGTGCAGAACAACTGTGCTCTAGGCAGCAACTGCGAGGTACAAGCAGATTTACGAGTGGTGGCCTTCATCTTTCACGGTCTAAGCAATCCGAGTACGGCTCAGTGGCTCGCGAATACTCCCGCTAGTGTTGCATCTGGGATTCCTGTCATAGTGATTTACTGCGTCGCTTATTGCGGGACTATGTGGGCACAATATGCAGTGGCTCAGAATCCTCACATCTCTGATGCAGTAGCCCTGCAAATCTGCATAGCAATGGGCTACTGTCTTCCTGCGCTACCTCCTCCGAACCTCTCCACCAGTTCCAGCCAAGATGTGGCTGTCATACAACCTGTGTCTCCAAAAGATAGCTACTGCCAAGGTCAGATTTGTCTCCTGGGACAGGGAGCATCTCGCGTTTGGGATCCCTAATGCACAAAAGAAACAATACCATGCGCGGAACTAAGGCATTGGGCATGCTTGCTCTGCTTCTTGCATCGGGCGTCATATTGCAGTGTCCAGGTTATGATGGTGTAGGATATCCAGTTAATCCAAGGAGCGTGCGTACAGAGGAAGGCATCGCAGGAGACCCTATGCCCTCGAGTACCCAGTCATCCAACGTCGTACGGGTTCCACAGGACTACCCTACGATTCAAGCAGCCATCGACGCATCCCCACCTGGGAGCAGGATCGAGATTGTTGCACCAGGAATCTACCGTGAGAATCTCAAGATCTCGAAACCTCTTGAGCTGATGGGGTGGTGGAATATCTTGGAAGCTGACCCAGCACAGCCTGCCATACTCATTGAGGATGCCGGTGCTGTCACTATAGAAGCCTTCCAGATTCAGCCGCAGAGCGAAACCCCAAGACCCGGTACCCCTCTTCAACCAGATGGCCGAGAGCAAGTAGGAGTTCTTATTCAAGGAAACACGAGAGCTGTCTTGAAGTACAACTATATCCAAAGCTGGGTCACAGGTGTTCGAGTCAAGTCTGGAGCTTCCGCTGTGCTTGAGGAGAATAGCATATGGACGGATGCGGCAGGATCGAACGTTAATGGGATTGTTGCAGAAGAGGCAGAAGTCGAAGTGCAGTCGAATAAGATCTCTATTGAATCTTCTTATGAGTATGTGGGAGGGATCTACGCCAGCGACAGTCGCCTTCTCATCACGAGAAATGACATCTACATATTCAGGGGATCTCGAGAAGGAGCAGAAGCACTGTTCTTGATCAACTCTCAGGGTACGATATCTGAAAACCGGATTGTTGTGCGAAATGCCGAGGGAATCCTCATTAATGGAAGTAATGATCTAAGCGTCTACAGGAACTCGATCACGAGTGATTCTGTGGGAATTGTGGTGAGCAAGATTACATGGGAAGTGGAAGAAAAGTCGGTGAGGATTCAAGAGAATGCCGTTCTAGGATATGCGGGAGCCGTCTCGGGAATCACGGTGCAGAACTTGAGAGTTGAGGTTCAACAGAATGTGGTGACTGGGTATGAGTCAGGCATTTTCCTAGGCTTCGAAGGACGAGGAGAACTCAAGGGAAATCTCATCGCAGGCAATCAAAAAGACGGTGTAGTCGTTCGACGTGATGCTCTCTCAGCACTCCTTCAAGACAATCGAATCTTGAGCAACCAAGGATGCGGGGTGCGGGTTGAGGAAGCACTCCACGATAAGCTGGAATCCATCAGTGGGGAAGGGAACTGGATCGAAGGGAATGCCCAAGGAGACCTCTGCCCTTCCGACTACCCCTGGCCGCCCGATTTTGTCAAGAATCCCTGAATGAAGCCTGAAAAGCTATTGGGCTCCACTCTTGCCGTTCTACTCTCCCTGGCACTTGGGACCTCAATATGGGCGTCGCCTGGCCTAGATCCCCAACTCCGCCCGCATTTGAATAAAATTCGAGAGCTGCTCTCGTGAGATCAGACCCAAGAGTCTCCCATCCCGAAGCACAAGTGCATGGTTGACCCCATCGACAGTCATCTGTTCCAGCACCTGTGTCAACGTCTCCTCTGGGCCGACTTTGGTGGTCTGCTCTAAGGGTGTCATGATCGCTTCTACTGTTGTAGTTGCCCAAGCTTCCTTGGAGACCTTCCTGGCATCGTGCAGGGTGACAACGCCCAAGGCGCGTCCGTTGGCGATCACGGGGAAAGAGCGATATCCCGTCTTGAAAACGTATCCGTGAATGAAGCGATCCAGAGTGAGCGCGCATTCCACTTGAGGAGGATCGCTTTGCAACACCTCACGGGCCGAATGGTTGTCGAGCATTTTGCGGAGTAGCAGTTGTTGATAACCCATCGAGGCTGCGTTACCGAGGAACCAGCCTATCAAAGCGAGCCAGAGCCCGCTCCATAGATCCCCCGTCCAGAAGATCAACAGCACACCCCCTCCCATGAACGCATATGCCACTCCCCGCCCGATCCACGATGCAATTCGCGTTGCCCGGACTAGATCTCCCTGGATGCTCCACAAGATCGCACGCAGCACTCGCCCTCCGTCTAGGGGGAAGCCGGGCATGAGATTGAAGACCGCGAGCGCAAAGTTCGTCAAACTGAGCCATTCGGCGAGTGCCACCAGCGGAGTCCTCGGGGTTGGCAAACTAACGGAAAGAAGCCAGAAGAGCAATCCCAACACGGCACTGACAGCCGGGCCTGCGATGGCAATGAAAAACTCTTGGCGAGGGCGCGAGGGCTCCCGCACAATGCGGGCCACGCCCCCGAAGAGGAAGAGGGTGATACTCTGAACGGGAAGCCCTGTCCGAATGGCGATCACGCTATGCCCTAGCTCATGGGCCAGCACGGAAGCGAAGAAGAGCAGGCTTGTGACAGTTCCTACGAGCCAATAGATGCCTTCACCCAACCGGGGATAGAACCGAGGCCAGGGAGGATACATCTCGGGAAAGTACTGGACGGAGAGCGTCCAGGTCACCAGTGCGAAGACGATAAACCAAGAGTAATCTAGACCGATTTCGATGTCCCAAACCCGACCTAGACGCAGTGCATTGCGGGTCATGATGGTGGCTTGGATGCGGTCGAGCAATCTCACTCCACAGTCACTTTGCCTTTCATGTTCGGATGAATAGTGCAGTAGTACTCAACGGTGCCTAAGTTGTTGAACGTGAATTCGAATCTTCCGTTCTGAGAGAGGGCTCCAGAATCGAAGAGTCCGGCAGGATTCGTGCTGGTGACTGTGTGGGGAGCGCTGTCTCTCTGCACCCACATCACTTTGGTTCCCTTCTTGACTCGAATCGATGCAGGGCGGAAAGAAAAGTTGATGATCTCTACAGTCTGAGTTTCCACGGGCGGCTCATTGCCGGTCCCATTCTGATTGCCACCGTACAAGCCCTTCAAGAGCTCACATCCGCTGAGAGCTCCGCTTAGAAGCACGCTTCCGCTGAGAAGACCGAAGGTTCTTAGCAAATCGCGTCGTGTCATGGTGTTACCTCCTCCAATTCAATATATCTATAGCCTTCGCCACTGTTGGCATCAAGCTACTGCCTTCGCAGGTCGCTTCTCGTTTTTGACAGCAGCCAAGACTTTCTTAGTGATCCCATCCACATCTAGGCCGTATTTTTGATACAACTCTGCTGGCGTTCCCGATTCGGCGTACATCTCCACGCCGATCTTTACGACTCGTCGCGGAGCTTCTGCTTGAGAGAGCGCTTCGAGCACCGCATCGCCCAACCCTCCCCGTGGACTATGATCCTCAATGGTCACAAAAAGCTCTGTATCTTTGGCAGCTTCTGAGAGAGCGACTTGATCTGGAGGATGTACCGTGGGCAGATGGATCAGGCGGGGATTCAATCTCTGCTTCTTCAGTTTGGCGACAGCCAATAGTGCTTGATAGGTCGTCTCGCCCGTAGAGACGAGCGTGATCCCCTTGCCAGGGACAAGCTCGATGCCTTCCCCAAGCCGAAAAGTATAGTTGCCCGCAAAAATGTCGGCAAGCGGATTGCGCGATAGACGCATATACACAATTCCCGAACGTTCGAATGCCGCGAGAGTTGCCTGCTTTGTTTCTGCATAGTCTGCCGGGCAGATCACCGTCGTGTTCGGAAGAGTTCGGAAGAGAGCGATGTCTTCAATGGCTTGAGCTGAGCTGCCATCTTGTCCGGTGGCAATCCCGCCGTGGCTGCCCAGTACAAAGGCATCAAATCCTGGAATGGCGACGGATTGAAGAAGGGGCTCATAGCCACGCTCTAAGAATCTGGCAAACGTGGTGATCACGGGTTTTACGCCTCGAGCGGCCAGTCCCCCAGCAGCCGCGCACATAAATGCCTCTGAGACTCCGCAACTGATCCAGCGTCCTCTTTCATAGAAGGGGTCTTTCCCAAACTCCCCAAATTTCTCCCTGAATCTAAGGGTCTTGGTTGACTTGTCAAGATCTGCTCCCAGAACAACAAAGTTTCTCGTTGCCCCCAGCTCGACGAGCGCCTCCCCGAACGCATCTCGAACGTAACGACGCTCAGCAGGTTTGGATCTGCCAGAAGCATCAACGAACTGGTTGAGATCAAGGAGGTATTTCACGAGCGCTCACTCGCTCTTAGGGCAGTTTCTTCGGCCTGGAGGATAGCGAGCCACTTTTCATATTGCTCGCGGGTCGGGGACTTCGCGTGCCAATCGGGATCGTTCTCGATCTCAGCAATGCCTTTGCCTTTGACGGTGTTCCCGATGATGATAGCGGGCTTGCCTTGTATGGCTTTTGCCCTCTGAAACGCGTGGGAGAGCCACTCGAAATCGTGGCCGTTGAGAGAAGTTCCGTCGCGCTCATGATAGGCGATCTCCGAGCCGATCACTTCCCAGCCGAAGCTTTTCCATTTGTCCGCTACGGGAAGCAGTTCGGTCGTTTTAAAGACAAAATCGTCGTTCTGGCA
This sequence comes from Candidatus Fraserbacteria bacterium, assembly GCA_037442925.1. Taxonomy (GTDB): domain Bacteria; phylum Bipolaricaulota; class Bipolaricaulia; order RBG-16-55-9; family RBG-16-55-9; genus RBG-16-55-9. The sequence goes on from JBBIPG010000009.1 coordinate 5,417, forward strand.
CCAGTTGAGATCTAAGACGACCGTAAGATGATCGAGTTTGTGATATGCAGCGTTGCGCGCGGCCTCCCACATGATGCCCTCTTGCATGCCGCCATCGGAGACGAGCACATAGACACGCGTCTGGCGTCCGGCCATCTTCTCTGCGATGGCTGTGCCCACGGCTTGAGAGATTCCTACACCCAAGCTCCCTGTAGAGAACCAGATGCCCCGCTGGGGCCAGAACTTGGGATGTCCTTGGAGAGTGTTCAGCGGGCCTCCGGTCGTAGTGTTTTGGTCAATGCGGCGATACGTCTTAAGAAGTTCCTCTGGCAGAAGACCGGCTAGATATTGCGCGGCATAGAAGCCGGGTGTAGCGTGCCCTTTGTCGAGCACGAGAATGTCGTTGTCCAGAGAATCGGGTCGTTTTGAGTTGAAACGCATCTGCTCGAAATAGAGCTCAACCAAGATCTCAGCAGCAGAGTACGAGCCGCCCAGATGCCCTGATTGCGCTTCGTAGACCAGCCGAAGTGCAATCTGCCGCAGTCTGTTGGCGAGTCGTTTCTTCTCTCGAATGTCCATCTAGCTAGCTAGTTAGCTGACCAGTTAATTAACCCACGATCTTCTGCTTCGTCTTCTCCCAGTCGGCCAGGAACTGTTTCAGGCCGATGTCCGTGAGCGGGTGCTCAAAGAGCTTCTGGAGGACAGAGAAAGGCATGGTGGCGATATCCGCCCCTACGAGGGCCGCCTCCACGACGTGCATCGGGTGGCGTAGGCTGGCCGCCAGCACTTCCGTAGGCAGGTTGTAGTTCTGGTAGATCTGCACGATCTGGGATACGACTTCCATCCCGTCGCCGCTCTTGTCATCGATGCGTCCGACGAATGGCGAGACGTATGTCGCCCCGGCCTTGGCAGCCAGGAGCGCTTGCGAAGGTGAGAAGGCCAGCGTCACGTTGGTTCGAATGCCCTCTTGCCTCAGGCGCTTCACAGCCTTCAGTCCTTCGGAGATCATCGGGACTTTGACCACGATGTTCTCGTGGATCTCTGCCAATTCCAGGCCTTCGCGGATCATCCCCTTCGCCTCCGTGCTGACCACTTCTCCATTTACGGGACCGTGGACGATCTGGCAGATCTCTTCTAAAATCTGCCGATAGCCCTTGCCGGTGCGCTCCATCTCTTTCGCAAGAAGCGTGGGGTTCGTCGTGACCCCATCCAAGATGCCCCAGCTTGCGGCCTGTTCGATCTCTTCTAGGTTGGCCGTGTCCACAAAGATCTTCATCGCATCGCTCCTCCTTGCCTAGGATTCTCTTCTCGTAAGCTTCGTATCGTGTGGATATTGACGATGTCCATATCGGAGTTCAGCTTCTTTGTCTCGTGATCGGCCTTGGGCGTCTCTAAGATGAATGGCAACTCGTGCAGTTGCGGGTGATTGACGATCAACCGGAAGCCCGCAAGACCAATCTGACCTCGGCCGATGTGCTCATGGCGATCGCGTCGCGCACCCAATGGATACTTCGAATCGTTCGCGTGAATGAGCTTCAATCTCTCCAGGCCGATCTCACGCTCTAGCTCGTTTAACATGGCGTTCAGTCCCTTGGATGATGTGAAGTCATAGCCAGCCGCGTAGCCGTGGCACGTATCAAAGCAGACCCCTAGTCGGTCTAAGTGCTCCACATTATCTAGAATCGTTCCCAGCTCTTCAAATCTCACTCCCAGAGACGTGCCCTCTCCCGCATCGTTCTCCAAAAGAATCATCACGTCCGGATATTTTTGGGCTTCCGGGCTCTTGAGCACTTCATTGAGCGCTTTCACCACTCTTTCCAGACCGACTGCAAGGCCTGTTCCCACATGGGCTCCGACGTGCGTGTTGACATGGGGGATGCCCAGCTGGCCAGCGCGTTGCACTTCATCTCGAAGGGCTTGAACGGACTTGCGATAGATGTCCTTTTGGGGCGAGGCCAGATTAATAAGGTAGCTGGTGTGGATGACGGCATATTCAAGTGCGCTCTTCTCGCGTCTCTGGGTGAATGCGTCGATCTCTGTTTGCTGAAGAGACGTCCTTTGCCAGCTGCGGGCGTTGTGCGAGAAGATCTGGAGGGCATTGATGCCCAGTTCCTCAGCTTGGGTGATGGCCTTGTCGAGTCCACCGGAGATCGAGAGATGGCAGCCCAAAAGCATGCGATCTCACCTCAATCCAAAGAGCGTGACGGAGTTCTCTGTGGTAACTTCCGCCAGTTTCTCCAAAGAGATCTTTCTGAGCTGAGCTACACATTCAGCCACGTGTCTCACATAGAGTGGCTCATTTCGTTTACCTCTCTGCGGCACCGGAGCCAGATAGGGTGAATCCGTCTCTACAAGTAATCTTTCAAGAGGGATCGCTTTGACGGCTTCCCTCAAGATGTTGCTCTTGGGGAAGGTGACGATCCCGTTGATCCCGAGATAAAAGCCCAAATCTAAAATCCTTCGAGCCAGAGCTACCTCTCCTGTGAAACTGTGAACAACTCCGATAGTGTCACTGTCCCTCAAGATTTGAAGCAAGTCTTCATCGGCATCTCTATCGTGGATCACGACGGGTCTTTTCAGACGACGAGCCAGCGCGAGTTGCTCTCGAAACACAACCAACTGAGACTGGCGGGGCGAGTAATTCTTGAAATAATCTAACCCGATTTCGCCGACGGCCACAACTCGTGCCTCTGTCAGTAGCGCCTCAAGCTGGGTGAGCACTTTGGGATCCAGCTGATCGTCTTTAACAAAGCGACCGGCCTCATGGGGATGGATCCCCACCGCAGCAAAGATCCCGTACTTGTGAGCAAGCCGAACGGCCTGCTCACTGGAGTCAAGATCCGTCCCCATCGTGATGATCTGGATGTCCGCTTCCAGAGCTCTATGGATGACCTCCGCGCGGTCTGCATTGAATTGCTTTGAATCGAGATGGGCGTGGGAGTCGATGAGCCTCACTCAAACTCCTTGAGCACGTGGGGCATGACGTTCAAGAGATCTCGCGGGAGCATGGCCCGCTCTCCCAGTTCACGCTTTAAGCGATCTGCCAATAGACCGTGCAGATAAACACCCACGGGTGCAGACTCTTCGGGAGACATGCCCTGAGCAATGAGCCCGGCCATGAGCCCGGTGAGCACATCTCCACTGCCGCCCGTCGCTAAGCCCGAATTTCCGGTCGAGTTAATGAAGATCTCACCAGAGGGAAGCGCTGTGACTGTGGGGACGCCTTTTAGCACCAAGACGACGCCCCAATCCCGTGCGATCTTGCGTGCAATTCCCACTCGGTCAGCCTCGATGGCGGAAACCTCTTGATCGATCAATCGTGACAGCTCACCGGGATGCGGAGTCAAGATAGCCGAAGCTTTAAGCTGCTTGATGATCGTGCGGCCTTGTGGGGTTGCCAACGCATTCAGGCCATCGGCGTCAAGCACCAGAGGGATCTTCACTTTCGGCAAGAGCTTATGGATGAACTTTACAACAGAAGGCTTGTGCGAGAGGCCCGGTCCGATGGCTAACACATCCATCCCCGGTTCACGCATCAGCTGCTCGATGGTTTCAAGGGTCTGCTCTGAGAGTGCCCCATTGACTTCGGGCAGCGGGAATTTGATCGCTTCGAGCAAGCGACTCTCGATAACGGGACTCAGGCTCTTCGGGTAGCCCATATAGACTAAGCCCGCTCCAGAACGGAGCGCGGCTTCGGCAGCCATGATCGCAGCGCCCGAAAGCCCGCGAGATCCGGCGATGAGAAGAACGCGTCCGTAGTCACCCTTGTGGCTGTAGGCCTTGCGGCAAGGCAGCCGACCGCGCACGAATTCTTCATCTACCCACTCCACGTTGCTCTTAAAAGACTCTCTCAGAAATTCAGGATAGCCAATCGGGACCACGAGGATCTCGCCAGCGAAGTCCCGACCGGGATAGAGCAGCAGGCCCAATTTGGGGTATTCCAGTGTGATAGTGAGATCCGCCTCCACAGCGACATTGCCTACGTGGCCTGTGTCGGCGTCCACCCCCGAAGGCAGATCGAGAGCTACAACGAACGCCTCACACTGGTTGATCAATTCGATGATTGGCTGTAAGAGCCCGCGCACGGGACCCTTGACCCCAATTCCCAAGAGCGCATCGAGGACGATGTCTCCATGTCGGAGTGAGACCTTCAGAGTGCGGAGCGCTCTTGGCGATGTCAGATGAGAGATCTGTAGTCCCATGCTTTGGAGTATCTCAGCTTGAGTATGGGTCTCCCGCGAGAGCTCATCAGTTGCTCCCGCCACGAAGACCTCCACGGGAACCTCGGCATTCAGGAGATGTCGGGCTGCGCACAAGCCATCCCCACCGTTATTCCCTCTACCAGCAACCACAACGATACGGCAGTCATTGAGATCAGGGATACGCTCTAGAAGCACTTGGGCTACACTGTGCCCGGCGTTCTCCATGAGGATCAAACTGGGAATGGCGTATGCTTTGATCGCCTGCGAGTCGAACTCTTTCATCTGTTGGCCCGTGAGGATCTTCATCGTTCTAGCATTCTATCAGAGAGTGCATCTCATCGACGATCTGCTCCGGTGCCTTCTCTGTCGTGTCCATCCAGTGGATCTCCGGGTCGCGCTTGAAGTAGACCATCTGTCGTCGCGCATGATCGCAGGTGCGTTTCTTGATGAGTGCCACGGCCTCTTCTACGGTGGGAATCTTCCCTTCTAGATACTCGAACATCTCACGATATCCGTTGGACTTGTACGCCTGCGAGCCAACTGGAACCCGCTTTTGGAGAGCTTGAGCCTCGTTGAGCAGACCACGAGACATCATCTCATCCACTCGCTGGGCGATGCGCTTGTGCAAATAAGCACGGTCACAAGACAGTCCGATCTTCAAGAAACTATAGGGAGTCCTTTGGGAAGCCGCACGCTGAAGTTCGCTGATGGGTCTTCCCGTAAGTTCATATACTTCGAGAGCACGCACGATGCGTTGTGGATCATGAGGGTGGATTCTCTGGGCGGCTTGGGGATCGACCCGTTGAAGTTCTTCATACAGCTCTGCCAGTGTGCGATCACGTAGCCGCCGCCGCAACTCTGGATCGGCCGAAGGCCCCTCAAAGAGTTTTCCGACGAGCGCCTCGACATACAGAGTACTTCCTCCTACCACAATCGCTCGTGCACCCCGACGATGGATGTCGTCGAGTATGCGTAGCGCATCCCGACGGAACTCCATGACGTTGTAGGATTCATGAGGATCTTTGATGTCGATGAGATGGTGAGGCACGCGTGCGATCCATTCGGGTGGAGGCTTGTCCGTCCCGATATTCATGCCGCGGTAGATCGAGCGGGCGTCGGCGGAGAGGATCTCTGTGCGTTGCCACCGTAATGCTAACTCATACGCCACTCGGGATTTCCCCACGCCGGTGGGACCCAGAATCAGAGGAATCCGATCGGTAGAGATCACTACGCTTCTTCGCTGAGGAGCAGCTGACGGAATTTCTTAAGTTCCTCTTTGCGAGTGGGATGCTTGAGTTTATCGAGCGCTTTGATCTCGATCTGGCGCACCCGCTCGCGGGTGATGTTGAATTCTCCGGCCACTTCTTTGAGCGTTCGGGGGTGGCCATCTTTGATGCCGTAGCGCAGGACCAGAATCTCTTTCTCGCGCTCGCTCAGTTGGTTCAGTGCACGATCCAGCTCTTCGCTCATGAACTGCTTGTAGGCCTCTTTGGTCGGAGAGGAGGCATGCTCATCGGGGATGAGATCACCTAGAGAGTCCTCTTCGTCTTCGCCGATGGGCCGTTCCAGAGAGCTGGTGTACTGCGAGACGTTCTCCACGCGCTTGACTTTCTCGACCGGCATTCCCAACTGCTGAGCCAGAGTCTCTTGATCCGGAACGGCTCCCGTCTCTTGGATGTGCTCCTTCTTGACGCGGTGGAGTTCTCTTACGGTCTCGATCATGTGGACCGGAATACGAATGGTGCGGGCTTGGTCGGCGATGGCGCGCGTGATGGCTTGGCGAATCCACCAGGTCGCATAGGTGGAGAATTTGTAGCCTTTGGTGTAATCGAATTTTTCCACAGCCCTCATCAGGCCCAGGTTGCCCTCCTGAATGAGGTCCAAAAATGATAGCCCGCGACCCAGGTATTTCTTCGCGATGGAGACGACCAGCCTGAGATTGGCGTTAATGAGCGTAGCACGCGCTATCGGACAGCCCCGGGCAATCTCCTGAGCCAGCTCCACCTCTTGTTCCCGTCTGAGAAGGGGGATCTTCCCAATCTCCTGCAAATACATCTTGACGGGATCGCTGGTCGAGGTGGCGAGCTCGTCCTCGTCTTCTTCTTCCGCGAGTAAGGTCTCCTCGTCAAGTTCTTCCTCCAGATCTTCTTCAGAAAACTCCGGGATGTCGTAGAACTGACCGTCGAACTGGCCGTCCAGGCTCAAGTTTTGGTCCTCCGGGATGAACTCCGCTCCGTCCCGCTGCTCGTCCATCATCTTCCGCCCCCTTTGGCGCTACTAGCCCCCCACCCCATTTGCCGAAGGAGTTGGCGGCGTTCTTTGAAGAGTTCTTGTTGCTCCTGCTGCCATCGCCGGATGGCGGCACTGTCCTGACACTTCTGTGAGGCCTTGATCTCGCGCTCCAGCGCCGTCAAGCGCCGTTCCACGCTGGCCAAACGGAGTTGGCCCATGAGTTGCGCGATGGCCTTCTCACTATCCACATCGCGGCGTTCGCTTATGGCAAGCTCCCGTAGCTCCTTCTGATCTTCCGGATCGAGTCGTGAGAGCCACTCGTTGAGGAACTGTGGACTTCGAGCACCTGCCAAGCGATCCGGCGGGGTTGCCTCCTCTCGGCACAGTGTGAAGAGGGTTTCTATAGCGCGCGAGAACCTCGGAAAGTCCTGGGGCGTGAGTTCACGCATCGCCCGCTCGATGGGGTACTCCCCTTGGAGCATGAGGTGCATCAAATGCTCTTCCACCCCCCAACTGGGTCTCTCCGGGGCACCGCTGGCTATTATAACGCTCGCCTCGCGACCTTTCATCCCCATAAGAAGATCCTCCATCGGGATGTCCAGACTTCCGGAGAGTTCTTTCAGAATCTGAGAACGAAGTGCAGGGCTCTTTAGATCCGCGAGAAATACATGTGTGGATTCCAGAATCTGCTCTTGTCCCCGCAGGGTCCGTGCGGAGTGTTCCTCCAACAATGCTTGCACGTAGAACTCCGGGAAAGGCATCGCTTGCTGGAGTAGAGCTTGAAAAGCCTCCCGTCCCTCTCGGCGCAGGAGTTCATCGGGGTCCTCTCCTGCAGGCAAGAGCACGATAGAGACCTCGAGACCCGCACTCAGCAGCTGTTTCATCCCGCGGAGCGTGGCCGCGCGTCCGGCCACATCGCGGTCATACGCGATGAGCACGCGAGAGACATAGCGCTTGAGCAAGCGCGCCTGCTCCGCCGTAAAGGCCGTGCCCATGCTGGCCACGGCATGGGTGAACCCGTGTTGATGGCTCATCATCACGTCGATGTAGCCCTCAACGAGTAGGGCTTCTCCGTGTTGTGTGAACGCGGCACGCGCCCCAGGGAGTCCATACAGCAGACGGCTCTTCTCGAAGAGCGCCGTATTGCGAACGTTGAGATATTTGGGTTCCTCATGGCTCAAGGTCCGGCCCGCGAAGCCGACTACCTCACCCTGACTCGATAGAACTGGGAAAATCACGCGATCGCGGAAGAAGCTCCAGCAACCTCGTTCTCCTTCCATCAGCACGCCCAAATGACTCAGGGCTTCTTCCGATCCCCTAAATGCTTTGAGCAGATCCTCACCCGCAGGCGGCGCATATCCCAGACGAAAACGCGCGATGGTCTCTGGCTTAAGACCCCGTTCTTGAAGATAATCCCAAGCTCGTCGCCCTACGGGCTCCTTGAGCCGTCGTTCATAGTGGCGTGTCACTCGCTCTGCGAGCTCTCGAAGCTGAGCAAGACCCTCTACGTTCTTGCGTTCACTGGTGAGTGTCACACCCGCTTGAGCTGCCAGCCGGCTTACGGCCTCAGGGAACTCGATCCGTTCGATCTTCATAAGAAACCGAAAGACATCTCCTCCCTCGCCACAACCAAAGCAGTGAAAGAGACCTTTTTCAGCGCTGATGGTGAGCGATGGCGCTGTATCCGGATGAAAGGGGCAAATGGCTACGTGATTCTTCCCGCTGGGACGCACGGTCACATAGCGAGAGATGACATCGAGGATGTCCACTCGCGCACGGATTTCTTCGATCTCCTCGCGTGTGGCCATGGCTTCTCCTCCTCAGGCTAATCCCACCAAGAACGGGTTGGTCCAGCGCTCTTGGCTGAGCCGCGTCTCCGGACCGTGACCCGGATAGATTTGCCAATCTCCCTCTAGCTTAACAAGTCTCTGGAGAGATTTCTGCATCTCGATGTCCGAACCGCCGGGGAAGTCTGTCCGTCCAATAGAGCCGGCGAACAAAAGATCCCCGCTAAAGATGACGCGCTCCTGACGCTCAAGCAGCACGATGCTCCCTGGGGTGTGCCCCGGCGTATGGAGGACTTCAAAGCACAGCCCTCCCACCTCGATCCTGTCGCCTGCTTGAAGAAGTTGATTGGGCTGGAGGGCATCACCGAGCAGAACGCGGAAGAGTTCGATGTCTTGCCGGGGCAGGAGGAGCGGTGCCTTGAGGTGCTCTTTGAGGTATTGATCTCCGGCAATGTGGTCCGGGTGCGCGTGAGTGTTCACAATGTACTTCACTCTCATCCCGGTGACTCGCTCAACGATCTGCGGGTTGGGCTCTCCGGGATCGATGATCATGGCTTCCCCTTGAGACTCGACGATGTAGCAGTTCGATTGATACTCCGTGAGAGTCAGCTTTTCAATGCGCATAATTATGCATCATCCGATGCCAGCGGCGTGCGGGCGAGCGTGAGCACATAGACACGTGAATAACCCGTTACACGTAATACGCGACTACACTCCGTGACCGTTGCCCCCGTGGTGTAGACATCGTCGATCAAGAGAACGTCTGGGCATCGAGCAGGAGCGAGTGGGGCGAAGGCATCTTTCAGGTTTTCCAAACGCTCCTGCCCCGACAGATCTACTTGAGGGCGAGTCTCGCGATACTTCCATAGCGTAGCGAAGACGGGTCTATCTGCCAGAGCGCCCAAGCGTCGGGCGAGCAGCTCCGACTGATTGAACCCCCGCCTCCACTGGCTTCTTCGGCTCATGGGCACGAACGTGACTGCGTCGATCTTCTCTGTCAGGTTTTCTTGTTCGAGTACTTGTGCCAGCAGAGGAGCAAGTTCTTTTACCAAGGCTCGTTCTCCCCGGAATTTTAAGAGCTGAATGAGTCGAGCGAGTGTGCCCTCGTAGAGGCCGAACGAGCGGGCAAACTCAAACGGGATCTCTTGATATGCACATCGCTCACAGAGATCCCTCTGTCTCTCCAAGGGATCTCCACAGCGCACACACCAGGGGAGCTTAACCCGCTGGATCTGACCTAGACAGATCTCGCATACATATCGGAGCCTGATTGCATCCTCATCGCTCTCAAGAGGAGTCTTACAAAGGGGACACCGCGGCGGATAGAGTAGCTTCAGCGTCCCCACCCCCGCTGCTGCCCCCGCAGCCTGCAAGATCTTCACAACAGCCATACTTTTAGATCTCTTTGAAGAAGAAGGGGTTGAGCGCGTTCAGTTGTTCCTTGTAGTTCTTTGGGTTGAGGAACCAGAGAGTGGCGGCAACGCTGGAGACCAAAGAGTTTCCGTCTTGGGGGGTGAAGCAGAAGCCGCGCAGCTCCGTGCCGTCTTGGCTGACATGGAGCGAGGGCACAACGAAGACAGCGTTATTGAGAATGCGCCCATAATAGCCATGATCGCGCCCGAAGGAGAAGACCAGATTCGCGCTCTGCTTATGTGTCATGGCAATGCGAGGATTCTCTTCCAAACGCTTCCGGATTCTTTCAAGTGTCGTGGGTCGTTTCAATTGAAGATCAAACCAGATGGTATGCATGTATTGGGTGTTGAGCACAACAGCCGACGAGAAGAGGTTGAGATCAAGTCCCAGAGTCTGGAAGAGATGATAAGCGTCCCGCGCGTGGTGCGTACCAAAGCGTTCATCGGTGTGGTATCCCACTTGGGGAGCGGGGATGGACTGGTCGGCTTGGCTTATGTCGCTATCGCGGCGCATGCACACAAACCGTCCGGCCCTGAGATTGTCACGGCCTTCGGCGAGCGCCAGCGTGTGAATGATGACAGCTAGATTGTGGGTGTTGCAGCTCAAGACTTGAATGTATTTGTCTTTGCCAGGGGCGAGCGCTTCATCGTTGACGCCATGCACGTACATCTTGCCAAAGCCGAACTCGCTCCCTTGAGCGATAAATCCAAGGGCGCTCTTCTCGAATTTCTCATACAGTTCTTTCTTGTTCTTCCTGCCGATGCCTTTGGAGGTGCAGTCGATGACTACGGCTGCTCGCTCCAGAGCTTCCATCTTCGTGTAGGTGGGAGTCACACCCAACTGTTTGAACTCCTCCACCTTCTCTTCGTCGACGGCCAGTTTAGCCCCCTTCTGGGTCAGTTGAGCGATTCTGGAGCGGTCCTCCAAGCGCGCACTGTTCTTGTGAAAGATGATCTCCTCAATGCCTGCTCGGTCTTTGATGGCTAAGAGGAGCCCAATGAATGGCTCCCCGATCGTCCCCGTTCCGACGACGAGCACATTCCTCCCGTTTGCCATGCTGCCCCCTTCTTGATTTTTCAGCTATTCCCCCAAGCTGAGAAAGTATTCGTGGATGCGGGTATCGCCCGTCAGTTCTGGGTGGAAGCTACTGACCAGCACTCGTCCTTGGCGGGCAAGCACCGGCATCCCCTCGTACTCCGCCAGTACTTCCACATGTGAGCCACATTTCGTGATCTTTGGAGCGCGGATGAAGACGGCATGAAATGCCCCCATGTGTTTGATTTGCAGATCCGCCTCGAAACTATCCACCTGCCGTCCATAGGCGTTACGGGACACCGTGATATCGATCAGACCCAACCCAGGTGGCTTGCCCTCAACGATTTCTTTCGCTAGAACAATCAACCCTGCGCAAGTCCCATAAAGAAGCATCCCTTGGTGATGGCGTTCTTTGACGGCTTGATCTAGGCCATTTTGTGCCATGAGATGAGCCATCGTGGTGCTCTCCCCACCAGGGATGATGAGCGCATCTATGTCCTTAAGATCTTCCGTCGTGCGCACATCGCGCCCTTCGACTCCCAATCTTTTTAAGACGAGAAGATGTTCACGAAAGTCTCCCTGGAGCCCGAGCACGCCGGTCTTCATATTTTTCAGTGTCCGCGCGTCTGAAGCAGCTCTTCGGGCTTGAGGCGTCCGATCTCGATCCCCTTCATCGGCTCGCCTAGCCCTTCCGAGACCTCGGCCAGCTTTGCGGGGTCGTTGAAATACGTCACAGCCAGCACGATGGCGCGCGCTCGCTTTTCGGGATTGCTCGACTTGAAGATGCCACTTCCCACGAATACGCCATTGCAGCCAAGTTGCATCATAAGAGCCGCATCGGCGGGAGTGGCGATACCTCCTGCCGCGAAATTGACGACGGGCAGCTTCCCCTCCGCCCTGATGACCTTCAAGACTTCCAGAGGTGCACCCCATTCTTTCGAGAGCTTGACCAGCTCATCATCGGGGGAATTGACGACTTGGCGTATTTGACGATTCATGACGCGCATGTGGCGCACGGCCTCGATCACGTTGCCCGTGCCGGCCTCGCCCTTAGTGCGAATCATGGCAGCACCTTCGGCGATGCGACGACATGCTTCTGGGAGATCGCGCGCTCCACAGACGAAGGGCACTTTGAAGGGCCACTTGTCGATGTGGTTCTCTGGGTCAGCGGGAGTTAAGACTTCGCTTTCATCGAGATAATCGACTCCCAAGGCCTCTAGAATTTGGGCCTCGACGAAGTGGCCGATTCGGCACTTGGCCATGACGGGGATGGTCACGGCCTCCATGATCTCTTTCACTTTGGTGGGGTCAGCCATGCGGGCGACGCCGCCGACCGCGCGGATATCCGCCGGGACGCGCTCGAGCGCCATGACTGCCACAGCGCCGGCTTCTTCGGCGATGCGAGCCTGCTCGGCGTTGACGACGTCCATGATGACGCCGCCTTTGAGCATCTCAGCCAGGCCGGATTTGACTTTGAATGTGCCTCTCTCTGCCATTGCAACCCTCCTCTAGCGTAGAGCACTTGCATTATAACAACGTGACAGAACGGCGCAAGCGAATGGATATGCTTATCGATAGGTCTTCTCGGAGCGGGATTCTATTAAAGCGATCTCAAGAGTTCTCGTTTCTTTGTGTACTCGAAAAATGATGCGAAAGCGTCCTATGCGTTTGCGAAAGGCGCCTTTCCACTTCTTGCTCTTCAACGGAAGGATGTCGCCTTTGAAAGGGTCTACTTCTAGCTCATCAATCGCTTTACTGATCCTTGCTTGAAAGTGTTGGGGAAAGCGGTCCAGTTGGTTTTTGGCTTTACGCGAAAGTTGGGCAGTCCACGCCATGCTATTAGAGTCTCAGTTCCTTCTTGAGGTCCTTCCAGGTGACGTACTCACCTCGCTCTATCTGCTCAAAACCCTCCTCTACTTCCTCCTCCTCCTCCGGTGTCAGGGTATCCCAAGCATCTGCATCCACTAGCTTCTTAGGCTTAATCACGATACTGCGTTTGGCACGCTTTACATCGACAAAATCTCCTTCCTTCAGTCCGAGTTCATCGAAAATCTTCTTGGGGATCGTCACCTGGCGGTTCGTCCGGACTTTCACAATCGGCATCTTCCCCCTCCTACTATGCTCTGATATGGGTGCAGTAATATTTTAATACGCTAATAATAGAAGTCAAACGTGGAGATTCTGTCGAGCGGTGAGACCACGCAGTACGGATCAGCTTATCTCTATGCCCTTGCACTAGGTGATTGCGATTACATACCATGGTGACGGATGTCTCCTATAATGGGCTCAGGATTTCCATACCGAGGTGAGTTCTGTGAGCTGTGACGCGAAAGCGATAAGACGTACCCCACAAGGCGAGGTGAGGGAAATGCAATCATGCCATCATAATCTCAGAATAGGGGGAACATTATGGCTCGGTGTAGCTACACTATTCGTGCTGCTCCTGGCAATGGCGTCTCAGACGTTCGCTGACCACGGCGGTCCCATCACGTTCGTGGACATCAAAAATCCCGTAGAAGACGACCAAGACTGTGACTTCCACTTCAAAACCCTAAAGGCAGCACTCACCAAATGCCCTCTCCAGGAGTATGGCACTATCATCGTCGACCCCGGCATCTATGACGAGGGATTGCTCGAGGTCAACGTCAAGGGCCTCATCATAAAATCCAGCGGCGGGGCCCAGCGTACAAAGATCAACGGCTGCTTTAAGTTGAGCGCTAAGGAGGTTGAATTACAGGGCTTCGACATCAATGCGGTCAGTTGTGATCAGGGCATCGTCGTCGCGAATCGCGAGGTGAAAGTCCGCGAGAACATCGTTCACGAAGCGAAAATGGACGGGCTCGAGGTGTCCGGCGTAAGCGACTCTGCTACCATTACCAACAATCGTTTCTTCAACAACAGTCGATACGGCATCTACGTGCGCCAGGACAGTAGCCAGGGAATCCAGATCCTCAAGAACGAAATCCAGAGCAACGGAAGCTCCGGGATCCTGCTGGAGGGAAATACCGATAGATTCAATATCTCCGAGAACGACGTGAGCCTCAATCTCGGAGCGGGCCTTCTCATTCTGGGCTCGGATGAAGGTCAAGCGGCAAAGAATACCTTCTCCGCCAACCAACTCGAGGGGATCAAGTTGGATAAGTCCAACGGCAACGTGGTGGTCAATAACGCCATCACAGCCAACGGACTCTTCGGCATCTCGATTGTGGGGGGCAACAACAACGAGGTGCGCACGAATGACCTCACGAGCAACCGGGCTGGTGGAGTCGCTCTGCGCGGCAATGGCACGGCTGCCCAGAGAAACACAATTGAGAACAACAAGATTGAAGGCAATACTCAAGCGGGCGCTTCCGGTGTGCTCCTTGAGGGAAACGTCACCGGGAGCATCCTGCTCAAGAACGAGATCAAGCGCAACAGCTTCGGCCTGCGACTCACGCGCAGTCCCGTCGCCTCCGAAAGCGAGCCGAGCAACAACACGATCGACAGCAATCAAATCATGGGTTCTGATGAGGATGGCGTTCGCGTAGAGGCCAGCTTTGGTCTCAACCTCTTCCGCTCCAACCAGATTGCCGACAACAACCGGGTCGGCATTCGCATTCTGGGCGGTCGCGGCAACGATGAGATCGCAGATAACGTCATTCAGAACAACGGAGACGACGGAATTCGTATCGAGCAGAGCGACCGCAACACCATCCGCGAGAACGAGATCGCCCGGAACGGAGGCGGCGATGGCAGCGGCGGCGTCAACGACGGCGGTGGCATCGTGCTCATCCAGGCTAACTACACCACCGTGCAGAAGAACAGCCTCCGTGACGGTGAAGCCAATGGTGTTCTGCTCCGAGAATCGAACAACGTGAAGATCTTCGAGAACACCATCGAGCGCTATCAGCAAGATGGCGTAAATGGGCAGAAAGCAAACAATCTCTTGCTAGAAGACAACCGCATCCAGACGAACCGCGAGCGGGGAGTATCACTGAAAGAGTGCACAGCTGCCGATCTCCAGCGCAACATCATCACGGCCAATACGTTGGGAGGAGTCTTCTTCTCCAGCTGCAACGGCGCCAATCTCCAAATGAGCGAGATCACCGACAATTTGCGCTATGGGCTCTGGGTAGAGAACAGCCAGAACATGACCGCGCGCCGCAACTGGTGGGGAGACCCTAAAGGCCCTGCCGGGGTCTTCGAGGGCCGAGGGAACGCGGTCATCATGATCGGTGTGCAAGGCGGCAATAGCTTCCCGCTGGAGATCGACCGCATCGTGGACGCAATTCTGCCCTGGCTCACGGATCGTTTGGGTGAACAACTGGAAAGCTCCGTCGCTGGCTTCTTACTGAGCGACTTTGGACCCGGCAAGGTCGATCTGGATGTCATGGATCGCGCCGATGGACGCGTGTCGCTCTTCAGCGTCGAGAAGGAAGAGCGCGGCATCGCGATCCTGGCGAAGTACAAGCAGCCTCTTCCTTCGCAAGAGAAATCTTACTATCACCCAACTCCACTAACAGGTGCCATCAAGACCGTGAGTGTGCTCACCAGTGGCTTTGGCACAGGCACGGCCATTGTGGGAGTCGCGTTCACGGACGCGGAACTGCCCAGCAACGTCAACAAGGCGAATCTCCGTCTCTTCTACTGGAACGGGAGCCGATGGGTACCGCTGCCAGGCAAGAGTCTACAGAACGTCAATCTGGTTGAGGGTGAGATTGATGTCAAACTCTTGCGCGATGGAGTGATCATCGCCTTAGCGCCACAACAGACGTGATTCTTTGTTGAAGCACCCTCACACCCGCGAGGGAGGATCGTCCATGAGATACCCAGCACGAAGACAGGGGAGGTTGGCGGTCTGGTTCGGACTCTTCTCCCTCGCGGTGCTCACCTTTCTTCCTCTGCCGGCCTGGGCGACGCACGATGGGCCGATCTTCGTGGTCGATATCACAGCCGTGGCCGACGAAGATCGAGATGGAGATCATCACTTTAAGACATTGCAAGCCGCGCTCCAGGGACCTCCTGCTCTGAACGCGTATGACACGATCCTGATCGAACCCGGCCGCTACGAAGGCGATCTCGAGATCCAGACAGAAGGGCTCATCTTGCGTTCGACGGGCGGCGCCCATCAAACCGTCATTGCTGGGCGGCTCTCGATTCGCGCCCGCAACGTGCGCATCGAGGGCCTTTCCATCGAAGGAAATACCTCAGGACCGGCCGTGACGCTCTCTGCTGCGGGGGTCACTCTGGAGGGCAACCGCATCTACGGTTCTACAAATGGCGTGCTCATCGAGGGTGCGAAGGGAGTCTCACTCGTAGCGAACCAGATCTACAATCACTCCCAAGATGGGTTTGTCGCGCGTGATGCTTGGAACCTGAAGCTTACGAAGAACGAACTTAGAGGCAACGGTGGGCTCGGCGTCTGGGTGGAAAACTCGCGGGATCTGACATTGGAGAAGAACTCTCTCACCTTCAATCAACTTGGAGGGCTCTGGCTGAAGGGTTCTCAGCGTGCCATGCTTTCGGGCAACACCATTCGAGACAACAAGCTGGTGGGCATTGTGCTGGAAAACACTTCGGAATCTCAAGTGGAAGGGAACCAGCTCGTCTCCAACGAGGCGGGGGTTCTACTCATCGGTGCGATCAACAACCGTGTTCAAGGGAACGAGATCCTGCAGCACTATGTTGCGGGCATTGTGCTGAAGAACGGCGCTCAAGGCAACTCCATCGAGAAGAACGTCGTACAAGGGAATCAGGGTCGTGGAGGAGCGGGTGTGCGACTGGCGGGCAATGTGTTCAGCAACAGGCTGGTCGAGAATCGCGTGGTGGACAACGGCATTGGCCTCATGCTCAGCGTCAATGAGACCGGTGGCCCAATGAACAACGCGTTTGAAGTCAATGAGATTTCTCACTCGGATCGCGCGGGTGTGAACATCGAAGCCGGCTCAAAGCAGAATCGTTTCATCTCCAACGAGATTCACCAGAACCTCGAGGGCGGGATCACGAGCGCGGGTGATGCGAACATTTACGAGAAGAACGCGATCTACGGTAACGGCGGAGCTGGTTTGGTGATTCAGAACGCTCGCGATGATCGCCTGGAAGGGAATCGCATCTACGAGAACGGAGCGGAGGGCGTACATCTAGAGTCGGCGTCCAATGTGCTCTTGGCAAACAACGAAATCACAAAGAACGTGCGCGAGGGTCTACGTGTCAGTAATGGCCAGCGTCTGAGGCTCTTTCAGAACACAGTGATGGACAACGGCGGTAGCGGTTTGATCGCTCGAGGCGTTGAAAGCGTTTCTCTGGAGAACAATCAGATCCGCAACAACAGGGACTATGGCGCACAGTTCGCAGACGCGCGTGATCTGATGCTAGAGGAGAATCGAGTCGAAACCAACGGCGCGGGGGGAGTGCGTCTAGAAGGTGCCCAAGATGCCGACTTTGCCGCAAACTATGTGACTGGCAATCTCCACTATGGGTTGATGGTCCTGAACAGTGAGAATATTTCAGCTCGACGGAACTTCTGGGGAGATGAGCACGGTCCGGGAGGAACATTCGCCGGTGCGGGAAACGCCGTGCTGGGTCTGTCTCTGGATGACGTGACCCCGTGGTTGCCGGCAGAGCCCGATGATTTGGTCTTAAGCTCCGTCTCGGCTCTCGTGATCGACTCTCCACGGGGACCGCGCATTGAGTTCGACGCGAGCGACCGACTGGGGCTCATTCTGGAACTCTTTCAGTTGGGGCGCGGAGAACCAGGGCGCACGGAACTGGTCTCTCAGGGCATCGTCATCGCGGCCCGCTATGCCACTCGTCCGGAAGGCGTTCCACCTCTTGGCCTAGAAATGGGGTTCTATGCCATTACCATCGAGGGCCTGGATGCGGGAACGGCAGAGCTTACGGTATTCTACAACGAAGCGGACCAACCTCCAGGGCTCGATCCAAAGAAGCTTCAACTCTTCGTGTTAGAAGGCGGTCGCTGGCAGCCGTTGGCAGGTCAAGCCGATCCGAAACTCCAACGGATCACCGGCGAGATCCGTGTCGATCAGCTGGATGGGCGTCTCATTGGACTTGGGATGTTCACCGAGCAAGAGCAGCTTTCGTCAAGCTTCTTGCCGTGGTCTAAGGGGTTCGAGAATGGGACGAGTATGAGCAATAAGGCCAACTGGGTAGCGAGCTCTACGCTCCTTCTTACTCCTCTGGCTCTACTCCTCTTCTACTTCTTCTACGTCCCGCGTTCCCGCTTCGGGGTCAGGGGAAGTCGACGGTAAGTGTAAAGGTCACACTCGCCTGATCGATGATCCGCCCTTGATCGTCTTTTAAGATCGCTCGAAACTGTGTCAAGCCAGGCACGAATTGTTTGGAATCGATCTCTAATTCTACGGGACGTTGGAGTGTCTGATTGGGGGGCATCCAGAGCGTCCTGGGGGTGAGCACTTGTTGTGTGGTCCCGTTGGCTAAGACGACCGTGCCCTCGATCGTGACTCGCCAGAAGCGGCTGTAGGGATTGCTCAGCTTGACTGTGCCCTTTATCACTCCGGGTATGGTCACCGTGCGTGGGCTTTGCGGGAGGAGCTGTACGAATTCACCGGGTACATATAATAAGATGGAATCGTGATGTGCTCCACTTGTGTCGGCGGGCTCGTCCCCGGCTGTCTCGGCAAGGGCGTGATCCTGACTCAATGGCACAGGTTGTGGGGTAGTCGTCTGCACGGGTTCTTCTGATGTCTCTGTAAGCACTCTCAGAGTGAGGGTCGCCGGTTTCAAAATGATGGCGTTCGTTATGACGAGCAAGGTCATAGTCAGTAGTGCCACAAGGCCCCATCCCCATAGTGATCTTTTCATGCTCTCTATCCTCCTTGGGCTGTTGTATCTTGAGGATAATTCTATGCGCGGGTGAGGGAAAGGGAGCCATCCCCTTGGCGAGCGAACATAGATGGTGATGGCAGCGGTCACCTGGCACCCGGTCAACATACCATCGTCGTATCTATGCTGACGCTGCATTGCACGGATCGGCGACGATGAACTACAATGAACTCACCATGGATTTCTCATTGAACGAAGAACAAGAACTGTTTCGTCGCACGGCGCGCGACTTCGCTGAGAAAGAGCTGGAACCTCAAGCACGAGAGCTCGATGAGAAACATCAATTCCCGCTTGCGACCCTCAAGAAGTTGGGTGAGCTGGGGTATCTGGGGATGGTTGTCCCAGAGGAGTACGGTGGCATTGGCGCAGATACCGTAAGTTACGCCATCGTAATGGAAGAACTTTCCAGGGCGTGTGCTTCCACCTCGACGGCAGTCAGCGTGCAGAACTCCCTCGTTGAGTACCCCATCGTTCAGTTTGGTAGTGAATCTCTGAAGCGGAAGTATCTGTCCCAGCTGGCTTCCGGTGCATGGATGGGGGCCTTCGCTCTCACGGAGCCAGAGGCGGGATCGGATCCTGGTGCCATGAAGACCCTCGCTGTGAAGAAGGGGAGTGCATACATCCTAAACGGTGTCAAGCGTTTCATCACGAACGCAGCCTTCGCCCATGTGTTCATTGTCTTTGCCTCCACGGATCCTCAAGCGGGCAATCGAGGGGTGAGCTGCTTCATCGTCGAGCGCGATACTCCGGGGTTCGCCGTGGGCAAAGAAGAGGACAAGATGGGCATTCGCGGCACATCCACCTGTGAGCTCTTCTTCGAAGATTGTCGCGTACCAGAAGCAAATCTTCTGGGTGAACTCCACCGTGGTTTCAAGGTCGCCATGGTTACTTTGGATTGTGGGCGCATTGGCATTGCAGCCCAGGCCCTCGGCATCGCACAGGCGGCATTGGACGAGGCGGTCAAGTATGCCGGAGAGCGCAAGGCCTTTGGACGGCTGCTGGCGGATTTTCAGTCCATCCAGTTCAAGCTGGCCGATATGAAAGCGATGGTGGAAGCGGCACGTCTACTTACATATCAAGCGGCGTGGAAGAAAGATCAAGGACTGGATTACATTCTGGAGTCTTCGCTGGCGAAACTCTATGCCGCCGAGATTGCCAGTCACGTGGCCGATGAAGCGGTGCAGATCCACGGCGGCTACGGCTACATTCGCGATTATAAAGTCGAGCGACTCTATCGGGATGCGCGCATCACTCGTCTCTATGAAGGTACGAGCGAGATTCAGAAACTCGTCATTGCTAGGCAGTTGCTCGGCGGAAAGTAGCTTGACAGAATGCAGAGGTAATGAACACGTTGGTTGACGGTTGGCATCGCCTGCGCGCTCTCTTGTGGAAGAGTTCAGAACCCGTTACACGCACCCTCATTGCCATTGACGTTCTCACGTTTCTCGCCTTGTTCGTTACAGTCTACCTCTTGCAAGGTTACCCTTGGTGGGTATGGTTGCAGTTCTCGACGTTCGACTTCTTAGAGAAACCTTGGACTCTGGTCACGTATCCGCTGGTGATCAACGATCCGTTGACTCTCATATTTGCTGGGTACTGGCTCTGGGTGGTTGGAGGATCGCTGGAGCGCGCTTGGTCGAGTCGCGCATTCTTCCCCTTCTTTGTGGGGATCTCGCTCGTGACTTCCCTGAGCATCTGGGTAGGCAGCCAACTGCTGCAAGTGATCGGTCTAAGTGGATTCGATGGCATTTATGCCTCTCTGAATGGACTCTGGATGCCGCTGGCGGCGCTCACGGTCGCCTGGTGTCTTCTGAATCCAGAACAGATCGTGCTCTTGGGATTTATATTGCCCGTTCAAGGGCGGCATCTCATGTGGGTGACGATGGCGCTCACGTACATTCTATTCGTGATGAGCTTTCGTGCGCCCTGGCTGGGCTTCTTCGCGCTGGCGGGCGTCGCAGCAGCGTACGGGTACACGCGTCGCAGAAGGGAGCGTCTGGCGTATTTATATGTGCGTCGCGAGCCGCGGCCACCGACGATCTTTGAAAGAACCATTGATTGGCTGGTCTTCTACTGGGAACGGTTTCGTCGTCGCAGGCCGTGGCGGTAGATTTGTCTGTTTTCTCTGGGATCGGCTAAACTCACCTGGCTTAGACAACGAGCGACGATCTCAAGGAGGTTACGTCGTGAAGCGAAAGCAGATTCGTCTAGGGTTATGTGTTGTATTGGCGCTCTTGACGGGATTCATCTGGGGTGCCTCTGTGGATCCGGGCCTAAGCCAGGCAGGGGGGCAGCTGGGAGAGGTGACCAAGACGGTGCGCCTTTTAGTGGACGCGGATGGCAATGGCAAGCCCAGTCCGGGGGACACGCTGCAGTACACGATTGAGATCCCCAATGCGGGAGCGGGCCCGCTCACGGGGATCGTCTTCACGGACACCCCCGAGCGCATCCTCGGCCTGGTGCCGGGCAGCGTGACCGCTTCTCGGGGGACTGTGGATACCGGCAACAACCCCGGGGACAAGCGGGTCGTGGTGAGCGTGCCTCGCATCGAGGCCAATGAGACGATCACCATCCAGTTGAGCACAAGGATCTGTGTCTGTGCGACCGGGGTCTCTCAGGTGGCCAATCAGGGGTTCGTCACCGGTCCGGAGGGGACGGTCCCCACAGACAACCCCGAGACCCCTACGGCCCCCGGGGATGCCACGGTCACGCCCCTCTCGCCTCCCGCCGAGCCGCTGCTGGGAGAGGTGAGCAAGGCCGTGAGCCTGCAGGTGGATGCCGATGGCAGTGGGACGCCCACGGCCGGGGACACGCTGCGCTACACGATCCAGATCCCCAACGAGGGGCAGGTGCCCCTGACGGGGGTTGTCTTCACCGACCCCATGGGGCAGGGTCTGCGGCTGGTGGCGGGCAGCGTGACGACGACCACAGGCACGGTCGTGGTGGGCAACAGTGCGGGGGATGAGCGGGTGACGGTGACGATTCCGGCGATTGCTCCTCGGGCGAGGGCCGTGGTGACGCTGGATGCGGTCATCGCGGCGGGGGTACAGCGGGTGTCCAACCAGGCGCTCGTGGATACGCCCAGTGGAAGGGTTCCCACGGACAATTCGGAGACACCCAGGCCCAACGATGAGACGACCACGCTGGTCTACCCTCCCCTACCGCCTCCCAGCAATCCGCCGGTGGCGCAGTGCGAGTACCAGATCCTTACGGATCGGAAGGTGCAGTTTGAGGATCGCTCGACGGATCTGGACAACGACATCGTGCGGTGGAGGTGGAACTTCGACGATGGGACGCACTCTACCGAGCGCAACCCCGTGCATGACTACAGCGGGGAGGTGGGGATGCTCTTCCGGGTGGAGCTGACGGTGACGGATGCGGTGGGCAACACGGCCTATGCCATCTGCCAGGTCCTTCTAGGGGATCCGCCCATCCCGGTGGTGCTGGATCGCAACGGGAACGGGCGGATCGACACGGAGGAGTTCTTGATAGCCATCGACTACTGGGTGTCGGGGGAGGAGGTGCCGCACACGGAGCAGCAGGAGAAGCGGGTGGTGGATGATGAGCTGCTGTTTCAGCTCATCGACCTGTGGCTGGAGGAGAGGCCGATCGAGACGGTCGGGAAGCGAGCGAGTGCGATGGAGCAGGAGCGCGGGCGGGACGAGCTTCAGGTGCGCAGCCGAGTGGGCTCCTCCTCCGAGATCTACCTGGTTCTGGACAACCCCGGCATAAGCAGGATGGAACTGGAGGTCTTCAGCTTGGCAGGGGAGCGGCTGGCTCGGGGGGAGTCGGGAGGGCGAACGCTGCGTCTGAAGCTGGAGGATTCCTCAGGCCGGCCGTTGGCCAACGGGGTCTACCTCTATGCCCTGACCCTCCAGGACCTCGCGGGCCGAGTCTATCGACAGGTCAAAACGTTTGCGATCCTGCGGTAGCAGCAGACACCAAGAGAAAGAGAAATAGAAGAGTCAAGCGGCAGGCCCGCTGTGACCTGCCGCTTTCACTTTTTGAATGGCACATTAAAACGCTGCGGACCCGAAACTGAAGTAGAAGACCGGCTCTGTTTGTCCTACGCCGTAGGCCACCCCAAACCGGAGCGCTCGACGACCCGTAAAGCCCGTGGTGAAGAGCACTTGCAGCTCCGCTCCATAGCCGACTTTCACATCGCTGAGCGAGGGAGGAAACGTGGTAAGCTTCTCTCCAGCCGTTCCAGCGTCGACGAAGATCGCGCCGCGGATGTCATCCAGAAAGATTGGCTTTAGTCCCCAGCCTTTCTCAATGGAGAGCAACGGGAAGCGATACTCAAGACTTCCGGCGAAGATCTGGCTGCCTCTCATGACTCCCCTCGGCTGGCCGCGAACCATGAAGGTGCCGCGCGTGCTCCCCAAGCCGAAGTTGCCATCGACATCGCTCCAGCCAAGGGCCAGACGAGTGCCCACTTGATGCGGTCCCTTACTGTCCACGACCGGAAGGTGCGCGTAATCTCTCAGATTGAGGATGACTGCACGGCTCAACTCTGCCGATGTCGCATCGTGAGAGAGCGAGCCACTCAAAGAGACGTTGAAATCGCTCCAGTAGAGGTCTTTTCCGAAGCGTTGGAAGTAACTCCAATCTCCTGACAGGGTATGTGCCTCCCCGCCAAAGTCTGAGCGATCCAGACTCAGTGAGAGCGTGTGGGAGAGGAAGAGCTGTTGTATGGGTGAGTATTCCAGCGAGAGAGCCTGCCAGTCTCCCCCTGGCGTCAAGCCTGCATTGAGGATGAGTCTCACGGGCGACAGATGCTCTTCGTTGATGTACGTGAGCGAGCCAAAGGGTTTCCCTTCAGCCCAGTTGTAACCGGCTTCGACCTCATAGAAGTGTCTATAGAGCGCATCCCATGCGGACGTACGAACTCCAGCGTGCTCTTCGCTTAACACGGGTACCCAGTATTTCGGGATCATCGTCACGAGTGGGTTGTAGGGCTTCACAGCATAGTCAACCGTGGGGAAGCCCGTCCACGTGGGGATTGTCTCTTGGGTGAAGCTCACTGGCTTCCAGCGAGCAGGGTCATAGTCCATGAGCTGGATGTCGTAGCCGTTGCTCCCGTAGCTTGAGAAAGCCAACTTCTTCCCATCGGGTGAGATGGTGGGCGAGAAGGCTCCGGAGACCACGTTGGTCACTCTGAAGAATTTTCCGTCGGAGATGCGCGCGGCGTGAATGTTAAACGTCTCATCACGGATCGAGTCAAAGAGGACGTACTGGCCATCGGGTGACCAGGTGGGTCGGTAATCTTCATTGCGGTCTTGTGTGAGAGCCTTGAGTTCTCCGCCAGCAGCAGGCATGAGGTAGAGATCCGAAAATCCGGGGCGCTTCCAGAGGGAGAGAACTAGCTGGCTGCCGTCAGGAGAAAGAGCGAAGAAGTTTAAGATTGCCTCAGTGGGAAATTCTTTGATCGTTTGGATCGTGCCTGTGGCTAGGTTGAGCTTTGCCAGTTTGGGACTCTCTTCCCCTTTGCCTTGTTGAGCGAACAGAATGCTCTGGCCATCGGGGGTGAAGACGGGATTGTACGCCCGTGCTCCTCGAGTCAGGCGCTCCGCTCTTTTCGTAGCCAGGTCATAGAGATAGAGGTCGTTGTAGTCGAAGTAAGGCCCATACTGATCGTAGTGCGAGTAGACGAGTCTTTGCCCATCCGGAGACCAACTCATGGCTCCTTCCAGGGCAAACGTAGCCGGCGTAAGAGCCTGATCACCTGAGCCGTCAGGACGAACGAGTCGTATGCCGCCTCGGCGGAACGGATCTGAATGTTCATAAGCGATCCACTTCCCATCAGGAGACCACGTAGGTTGCAACGTCCAGTAGCCGAGCGCTGTGAGTTTTACACTTGGCGTAATCCCTTCCGATTCCACGCGCTTGAGGTGTTCTTGAGCTTGTTTCTTGAGCCATTGTTGGAACCCTTCATAGAGTTCTGGAGCAGGAACGCCGGTCGCGTCTTGCATGATCCGGCCAAAATCAGGGCCAATGTAGAGGGCAATCCCATAGCGATCGGCAATGAGATCTGCTAAGAGATTTGAGAGCGTGGAGAGCCAATTCTGTGCGTTCAGTTCATCGAGTTTGGCCATCACACCTCGCCCATGCTCTGCTTCAATGTAGCGCATGAACCAGGAACCGAGCAAATACCACATGGTGCCCAGTGTGGGCCAGCCCATGTTGGTGTAGCTCGTGGCAGCCCTGTCCAGAGAGGGGAATTGATTGTCAAGGGCCATCTGGCGCAGGTACATGCCGGAGAGCGCCCAGCTCGCTCTGGAGTATCCGTACTTCAGGTACTCAGCGTACGTCGCTGAGCCCTCCACGTTGAACTGTGGCTTGATGTCGCCTGGGATGATGATGCGCCCGAATATGTTGCGAAGGAATGCCGACGGGCCGCTCACTTTGTCGATGTCTACGATATGCCAATACTCGTGGTGGGCAAGGCTTCCGATTTGAGAAGGGCCTCGCCCGCCGAGGACGGTGTCGAACTGAACTTGCGTGGCGTACCACCAGCTGATGAGTCTACCGGTATCTGCGAAGCCATTGAAGGAGTCTGTGAAATCGATCACGACCACATTGGTCTTCGGTGGAGTGGTGTTCAGTTCTTTGGCCCAGGATTGATAGGCATCTTCGGCTTCCACGGCCGCTTCCCGAGCCAAGCCTTCCACTTCGGGATGGAAGATGATCCGGAAGTGTTCCGTCTCCATCACTTTCCATTCGTAGGGTGGAGTGAGTTGAGCGACGGTAGTCACAGCCATCAGAGCCAACAGAAGCAAGCCCAAATTGAAAGCTCGTCGAAATGCAGCCATGCGATGCGACCTCCTCCTTAGAGTTGTGACTCCTCAACATACATTCGGGGCTTGTGCGGAGTCAAGAAGAGCATTCTACGACTTCTGTTTGGATGTGATCTGGCGGCGCAGTGTCTGCCAACGCTCCAAGCGTCTTTTGATCTCCGCTTCGAATCCTCGCCCCGTTGGGCGATAGTAGACACGATCTTTCAGGTTGTCGGGCATGCAGCTCATGTCTGTGATGGCATCTTCGTAGTTGTGGGCGTATTGATAGCCCTTGCTGTAATCGAGTTCTTTCATGAGGCGGGTGACGGCATTGCGAATGTGCAAGGGCACAGGCTCATTGCGTGTCTTTTCAACGTCTTCGTGAGCCTGTCCGAATGCCTTATAGATGGAGTTGCTCTTGGGTGCTGTGGCGAGATAGACGGCGACTTCCGCCAGAGCCAGCTCGCCTTCGGGGGAACCCAAGAAGTCGTAGGCATCTTTGGCGGCGATAGCTAGTTCGAGCGCGTGAGGGTCGGCCAAGCCAATGTCTTCGACGGCCATTCGAATGAGACGACGCGCGATGTAGAGAGGGTCATCACCGGCGGCGAGCATACGGGCAAGCCAATAGAGGGTGGCATCTGGTTCAGAATTTCTCACGGCCTTGTGAAGTGCAGAAATCGTGTTGTAATGTTCTTCGCCTGCCTTGTCGTATTGGGGGGTCTTACGCTGGAATGCTTCTTGAACGGTCTCGAGCGTGATCGCCTCTTTTGAAGAGAGATCTGCCGACAGTTCTAAGAGATTGAGCGCTCGGCGTGCATCGCCATCACAGACTTCGGCGATGAAGTTTTCTGCTTCGGGAGCCAACGTCACTCTACGCTCACCCAGTCCGCGTTCCCTGTCGGTGAGCGCTTGCTTCAAAATCGTCTTGATCTCTGGCTGTGTGAGAGGCTTGAGCACAAACACTTGAGAACGCGAGAGGAGCGGGTTGATGATCTCAAACGAAGGGTTTTCAGTTGTGGCTCCGATCAAGATCACTGAGCCTTCTTCGACATAGGGCAGAAATGCCGCTTGTTGAGCTTTGTTGAAGCGGTGCAACTCATCTACAAAGATGAGATCTCGGGTCCCGTAGGATTTGAACTTCTTGCGGGAGCGCTCCATGACTGTTTGAATGTCTTTGATGGAGGAGCGAGTGGCACTGAAGTGGTGAAAATCTGCCTCGAACGTGTGGGCGATGATATGGCCGAGCGTTGTCTTGCCTGTGCCGGGAGGACCCCAGAGCACGAGGGAGCGGACTTGATCGCTCTCGATCATTCTACGAAGGGGTTTTCCGGTGCCGACGATGTGTTCTTGGCCTACGAATTCACGGAGAGTGCGAGGTCGCAGGCGTTCGGCCAGCGGGGCCTTCTTCTTGTCTTGGTCAAAGAGTTGACCCATGCTCCCGATTGCATTGTAGGAGGAGAAGGACTTGCGATCAACCCTGCGCGAGATGAGATGTTCGATTGAGGGCGACTGTGCTTAACTGGGCCAGAACCGAATGCACAAGTTATAAGCCAGATGAGAACTCACCACAACAGTCAGATCATTTGTGGCGATATAAGTGGCTGCCCATATGATCCCCAATAGAGTTGTAGCCAGTATGCCTTTGAGTCCTTGGCCAAAGTGATAGAGTCCAAAGAGCAGGGAAGTAACGGAAACGGAAAGAAAGATCGAAAGTCCTATGTGGGAAGAGAGCGATAGCAATTGAGTGACTCCAAAGCCTCGCCATATGATTTCTTCCGTTAAACCGGTGATTACGGAGAAAAGAACCCAGTAGAGAGGAGCTGCAGCAGACTTAATTTGGGCCTTTTGCAGCGGGAAGTAAGGCCGATACAGGAGCTGATAAAGACCCCAACCGAGGAGCAGTCCGCCTATCACGGAGGGCCCCATCTTCTGTGGATCGAAAGTGCCAATGGGTTTCGGGATGATCCAGGTTAAAAAGATAGCGAAGTTAAGGAGGTCCACAAGCATGATGAAAGTAATCACAAGGTGGAGGAGATTCCATTGAGCGGGGAGTCGGGAGTAGGCTACCCCGAAGAAAAGCCCCCAAGCTCCCCAGGAGAGTAAAATCGGGATGGTTAGCAGAAGAAGTGTTTCATAAAGAAGGTGCTCGCTCATCTCGCCCCTGGTGCTGACGATATGTCAAGATAAGCCCTGCGCCTATGAGCAACAAGGCACTACTGATGAGAAAAGGATAAGCGGGATTCACTCGATCATAGATCCAGCCGCCCAGCAGCGGGCCCAGTGTGGCTCCGAGCCGATAAGCCATGGTGTAGTAACCATATGCTGTGCCGCGCTTATTCTCCTTGCTCCAAGCGGCCACCAAGGCTTGCTGCGCAGGACTGGCCAGAGTGAGACAAGCTGCTTCTATGGCCCAGAGGAGAACCAGAACGAAGATGGTGGGAGCCCAAGGTATCAGGAGAAATGTCACCGCAGAAGTGAGCAAGCCGATCGCGATACTCCTTTGGTAACCGATCTTATCCGCCAGGCGGCCGGCAAAAGGGGGGAGCACCGCAGAGATGACGGCTGCCGGAACGTAGCTGAAAGCCAGCTCAGGGATCGTAAGGGCGAATCGATCCAACAGATAGAGGATGAGCAATGGTGTCAAAAGGGTTTGCCCAAAACCCGTGAGGAAGATTACGATGAGAAGGGGCGGAAAACCATGTGGCGGACGCTGTTCTTGTTCCGGCACCACCTTCAACGGGCGGCTAAGCCCTTTGAGTCCCTGTAGACCCAAGAAAAGGGCGTACAACCCCAATAAGGCGTACACGAGAAAGGTGCCTTTCCACGCCCAACGGAAAGGATCTGACATCTCGCTCAAAAGACCTTCTAAGAAGGGGATCAATGCAAAGCCCATGAACGTGCCGACAAAAAGGCCTTGTTGATTTCTCCCTGTTAAAAGCCCGTATGTGGCACCTCGTTGAGAGGGATCGCTGAGATCTGCTACTATGGCATAAGCGGGTATCCAGAAGAGAGCAGAGCCTAGACCATGGAAGACGGAGGCGATCATCACAAATGGAATACCGGTGGCCAAGCCGTAGAAGAGAATTGCCAGAATGTAACAACAGATTCCCGCTATGAGGAATTGTCTTCTGCCGTAGCGATCCACGAGCGAACCTATCCAAAGTCGAACGAAAGCCATGGTGATGGAAAAGAGGGCCAAATAAAGCCCGATGTCAAAGGCTGTGGCTTGCAGTTCATTTCTAGCGTAAGCGGGCAAGAAATAGTCTAGAATAATCCAGGGCCAAGCCAGAAGAAACGCGATTACTCCAAGCCTCTTGATGTGGCTATTTGCGGGATATTCCATCTTGGGGTTCTCCCACTGCAACGAGATACAAAACCGATTCATGGACCCCGTCCACAGCCAAAATCTGATCGATCTCATCATCGTAAAAGCCTGCTAGACACAGGGACCCTAACTCCAAAGCAGTGGCCATCAGGCATAGATTCTGTGCGATATGACCGGCTTCTAGCAGAATCAGCCTATATCCCCGCTCACCGTACTTGAAGCGCGAGCGCTGAAAGAGACCGGTCAACAAAAAGACTACGCTGCAACTGCGGATGATCTGGGGATAAGTCACGGCCTTTGCAAGTTTCTCTTGAATGTCTGCTCGCCGCAAATCTTCCAAGATATGGTCCCTGGGATTGTAATGGTACAACCCGACTGGGACATCCTGGCTTTGCAGGAGGGCGACGTAAATCTCGATGGGATAAAGAGCTCCGCCGGAAGGGGCCGCTCGTAATGGCTGCATGCCTCTGACGCCTCCAGCCTCAAACTCTATCCTCCCTGTGATTCCGTAACTGTAGTGAAGCAGTTTGCTAAGCTCTCTCCACTCGAGAGGGTGAGGAGCATATTCACGAATAGATCGGCGTTTTACTATGGCATCCTCCAAAAGGCTCTCAGGGCAGGAAACATCTCTTAGGGGCAGCTGCGGAGCTGTGGGGTACGTCTTGAATGCACGACTCATGGAGTGCACGAAGATCGGGGTCCGCTCGATTGACCCGATTCGCAAGCCGGTCGACACGTCATGTCTTCGCAATTTGCTATTCTCATGGTAAAGCTCTGAGAGGGAGAGAATGTCCCTCTCTAAGATCTCCTCTACGTTCAAAGTCTTCATAACCGGCTTCCCATACAAACCCTTTCTTATGGAAACGGATGGGGAATCGGGTTGAGCTCCTCCTCGCTTTTGCGAAGATCTGTATAACCAAGCTTGAGAGGCAACTCATAGAGCCTGGGGTTTCCCAGGTAGCGGTACCGATGATCGCCGTCGATCTGAAGCAGTTGGGGAGCTAATACTTTCGCAACCGTTAATCCCAATTCGGCCAGGTCAGAAGGGGTGATGTCCACGCCTATCAGATCTAGTTCATTCTTGGCAAAGATGTGTAACACGTTGCGCAATCTGTCTTGATCTGTCTCTCCAAGAGTCGATACGCTAGGAAGTTCCGTTAGCCTGCGCCTCTGACCTCGGAACAAGAAATTCAAATGCTTGATCATCGGGGTGGAGTTCCATAGCCGCACATGGTCTTCAAACGTATAAATCTTCGAGAAGTCGGGGGCTTCGAGAGGACCCAAATACTTCGCATAGAGCCTACTTTGCCCTGCTTCCTTCAGGGCAGCTAACGCCGCGTCCAGAGGATCTAGACTTGCGGCTGCGCCCACTTGAACGGCACCCAAGTCATGGGAAGGGTCTATTCCCACGCAGAGTACGACAGGCACCCCAAGATCCGTTGTGAGGTCAAATAGACGATACTCAACACTTGTAGGAGCAAAGAAGGAATCGAAGACTTGCTCTAGTAGAGGATGGGATGAGATATCCAACTGGGGTACCTCCAGTTGGTGATACCACATGCCGATGAAAGCATCTCTTTCGATCAGTTCAAGAATTCCTTTTAGTAAAGCCGAGGCCAAGGAGAGGGCTGCGGCACAACCGCTGGTAGTAGCATAGCCAATGGCGATTTCCCCTTCTTTCATCGGAGAGCCTAACACCAGTCGCTCTGGAACAAAGACCTTCTTCCTCTGCAGCAGATCTTCCCCTTCTATCCAGTGGATCTGAGCATCCTCGGTGAATCTCTGAAAAGGGAACCCTTCTGCCGTATACTGTTTCGCGGAAAAGAGACAGAACCGCTCAGGGTGGATGGCACTCAAGCCTTGCTCCGATAGATCTCGGTAGGAACCAAAGAGGGTCATACCTTCCCCGAAGGAACACCAACTGTAGCGTTCGACTGCTTCTCCTATAGCAGCGGCCAGCCCCAAGTCATGAAGATATCCTGCTCCGCCCACAGCCCCTATGTCCTGCCTACAGCCATCACGAACGATGTGGCTAGCTTCTGCAGCAAAGAGGTGAAGAGTGGGATCATCGGGATGAATCATCAATTTGGAAATACGAGTGATGATCCCTGTATGTGGGCTGACGAGTTTCTCGGACAACGAACACATCTTTCGGGCGTTTTGTAGTTTTGGGGCAAAGAATGTCATCATATCGCTCATCTTGATTCCTGTTCATCCGCCCATATATTCATGATTGGGCGACTCTGTGAACTGCTTCCACAAACGGGGCATCTTGGGATTTTTAAGACAGTATGAGGGGTGATCATCATGGTTAAGAAGTTGATGATAAGTTGGCGTCCATACGTCAACGGGAGCAACAAGGTCTGCTCAGAGCCTATAAGGATTTTCGCAATCTCCCATGCGGAGATCGCTGCGATCACCTGAAGGAAGCTAGGAGAGAAACCGAAGGGTCTCTGGCTCCGATGTTCACGTAGGTGTTTTTTAAAAGTCAAGTATTCTTCATAGTGCTGAACGTTGCCCTCTACCCGGAGCTGATAGCATTTCAGGCAAGCTGTTTGCCGAGGAATGACTGTAGGACCCACATATCCTTCAGCACCCAGAAGGCCGCATCTCATCAATTTGAAATTCTTACGCATAGCAATCGCATTCATGACCTCCTCAAGCTGAGGGTCTAAGCCTATTTGGCAAACCACCATAAGATCCGGATTTTGGGTCAAAGTATCGATGATTTGCTCCCATTCATCAATGTGTTTCAGGTGAATTTGGATGTCGGCATCGAGGCGACGAAGCCAGTCCTGGTCTATTTGAGAAGCCAGGCTGGAATTGACCCAGTGTAGCTTTCTAATGCCGTGGATGGCCAGATTCCGCAAGAGGATCAGGCTGAGATCTTCTACTCCAAAGAGCGCGACCACAGCGTGCTGTAGCTTCTGCTGCAAGGCTTGTGGGTCGGCGGCATAGTGCGCGAAGAAGGGAGGTAGAGGGTTATCATAGGAGAGTTGCCCTTCTTTGACGGTTTCGAGAATCTTCTTTTCTTGAAGTTGAGCTATCACGGGCTCAACCTCTTGCAGGGAGAGGTTCAATCTCTGGCAGATTTCCTGCAGGGAGCGTGAGCCATCGAGATGCTCCAAGAGACTAGCTACCGATGTGGCTTTGCCTTCAGTCTCCAGGATGATAATATGACCGTCCTCACGCCGCAGCTGGACCCGGCTTTGATCCATCCTAATGACGTAGTAAGAAGGTGATAATCGCAACTGACTCATAGCCCTCCTAAAGCTTTGACTTTGATCCTCCAAAGCCGCGAGGGGTAGAGAGGAGAGAGCCTAACGCCCCCTCTCTACCCCGTCATGTTAGACCTTAGAGATTCCCTTGACTGATTACGTTTCTGTTGTTGCAACAGCAAGTGGTGGTGGTGCAGCAACAACAACTCGCGGCTCCGGCCAATGCCTTGAGGAGGGCCGTTCCCTCCCATTTCTCCTGGAGCTGGACGCGCATTGCTCTTCACCTCCCTTCAATGGAGCAGTCTTCCCCTATCGAAGGCAGAAACTCTGGAGAGAAGACCTCTAGAGGAAGCTCCTGTCCCCGGACATCTTGAATGGTGAAGTGAGTCAGCTGAGAGAATAGCAAGTCTTCCACGACCATTTCGCTCGCGATCAGGTCCTGCTGGTCAAGTGTGCGAAAGCTTCCATAGACAAGCCTTTTCAAGGGGGTGCCGCTGAGGGCATGCAGGATGGCTTGTTGAGGGCGAAAATCGTCTTGCACCCACAGAGAGACCTTCTGGTAAGAGATGGTGGGGGCCACGGCCTGCAGCTTGAGCAGGAGGAGGACTCGATCGTCGAGGGAATCGACCTGTCGCTCTGTCACCTGGTATCGGCCGGCGAAACTAAGCCCAGCGGCTTCGCCAACCCCAACAGCTCCAAAGAGCTTCAGCTCTCCCGAAATAGGCAGAGGATCTTTCAAGCCGGGTTTAAAGAAATAGAACTGTTCCTGTCCGCTGAGGAGATCACTCTGCACCAAGTAGAGATCTCCTTTGCTCTGCTGGGGGGAAAGAACGCAGACCAAGACGAGACGGACCGCTTTCTCCGTCTCTAAGATCAGCTTGAAGAGGATTTTCAGCATCGCTTCTTCTAACGGTTTCTCAGGAACTTGAGTCGACAATTGCACCATTTCAGTGAAAGAGGTCATATCTGGGAAGATCATGCTGTCGATCCTGCTTAGCAACTGGAAATCCGAGTCCTGGGGTTGCGTGAACCCAGCTAGCGACGACAACGACAGCATGAGTCCGCCCAATAGAGCTAGCGCACGCCTAGACATAGCGGATCGCCTCCACCACCTGCAGCCGAGAGGCCTTGAACGCCGGGTAAAAGGCAGCCAAAACGGCGGAGCCGGCAGTGATGAGCAGAGGTAGATAGCCTTGTGACCAGGTCAGTTGAACCTTTAAAGGGACCGCCATCGATAAAGTGGGTGGGATATAAGAGAGTTCCGCAGCATTGATTACTCTACCTATCCCCCAGCCCAGAGCGATCCCTACAAGACCCCCTAGGCTCCCTAGGATCGCCCCTTCCTTGATGAATAATTGGAAAAGGAGAGTCCGACTAGCTCCAATCGCTCGCAGAATGCCCAGTTCGCGAACGCGTTCAAAGAAGGCCATGCTGATGGCTTCAAGGATGCCGAAGAAGACCAGGACGAAGATGGCTATGGACATGAAGGTGAAAGCGGCTTCATACAGGGCGCGCACTTGATGATATAGAGTGGCTAGCTCATCCCATCGGCGTACCTCAAGATCCCAACCTCGGGCAGCAAAGCCGGACTGGAGGCGTTGAGCTACCTCTCTGGTTTGGGCACCCTCTTTAAGCCGGACAATCACGCGCTCCACACCTGAGGTGTTCAGTAGCTGCTGGCTGAAAGAGAGGGGTAGGAAGATTAGGCGCTTGTCCGCTTCCTCTTGCCCCACCGTGAAGAAACCAGAGATCTGCGCGCTGCTTGCGTTATAAACTCCCTGAGGAGTCATCGTCAGCAGGGAGACATAATCTCCAAGTTGTACGCCGAGTTTTTGGGCCACGCCTTCCCCTACGAGCACCTTATCTTGATCTCCTTTGAGTAATCGGGTGCCCTGCGTGATGAGAGGTTCACCCACTTTGCTTTCCGGCTCCATCCCTTGTGCGACAAAGATTGTGCTCTGCTTAACGGTACCGATGATTCCAGAGAACTCCAGCGTGCGGGTGAAAGCTAAGACGGCTGGCTCTTGAACGAGAAACTCCTCTAGTTGTGCCAGCAAGAAAGCTGGCATAAGATGTGCTAATGGTTCTGCCCCTTTCTGCCAGGAGTCTCGCGCGGCGATCTGCAGGTGGCCATATTGGCTGATCGCGCTGTACTGAAGCCCCCAGTAGCTGTAAGCCATATAGCCCTGGACTACAAAGAGGATCGTGGCACCTAAAGCGATCATCGCTAAGCTGAGGAGGGTACGTCGCCTGTTCCGCAGCACGTTACGCCAAGCTAGTTTCCACATATCACTTCTTCTCCAGCTTTTCTAATTCCTGCTTGGCCCACACGCTATGAGGGTAGATCTCCAAGGCTTTGGCCAAGTGAGTTCGAGCTTGGAGAGAATCGCCTTTAGCTGCAAGAGCTTGACCCAACCAGAGGTGTGCCAAGAAGCGTTGATGATCATCGGTGGCCACATCTTCCGCATGCTGAAACGAGCGGATAGCCTCTTCCAGATTCCCCCCAAAGAGCCCCGGCGTGAATAGTAACCAGATGCCCATAGCCAGGTGGGCTTCCACATTTCCGGGATCGAGAGATAATGCCTTATCGATCTCTTTTCTGGCTCTCGGGCCACTGGTGGCGGCAAAGAGGGTTCCTCTGAAATCAATTAACCTCATGAGTGACTCTCCAACCAGGCGGTGAGAATCTGAGAAGCGATCGTATAATGTGACAGAGCTCTCCGCTGCCTTCAGGCCTGAGGAAAAACTCTCCTCTGCTCTTCTTTCTTCGTTGTTGATAGAAAACCAGTTGCCCACTTCAAGGTCTATTAAACCCTTCCAGTACAGCCCTAGATAATTCTCTTCCAGGCTCTCGAGGAACTTACTCGCCTCAGTAAGAAGCTCCTTTGCTCTGAGAAAGTCCTCCTGCTGCTCACTGTTGTAAATCAGCAATCTGGCTTGTTTCAAGAGCTCTTGCACTTGAATCAATTGGGGGAGTTCTACAGGTGGCGGTTCAACGAAGGCCGTCTGTTGTGCCTTCTTAGGAAGGATCTGTCTGCCGATGAGGACCAGCAAGACGCTTAGCAGGATTAAACCGATGACCGTCATGATAGTTCCCGCACTGTTCATTTTCATCCTCGAGTTGTATTATATACCCTCTGTTTATACTTGTCAAGCCCTGCTTGTTGATATATGCAGAGAGTATAGATCATTTTTAGTTCTGGAGGACCCAGGGGTGGATCGAGGGCTTTAAGGACAGTATAATAATGAAACGATGGCGGGTCGGTAGCTCAACTGGCAGAGCAGGCGGCTCTTAACCGTCAGGTTGGAGGTTCGAGTCCTCCCCGGCCCACCCGGTGATGAATTTCCCCCACTTCTCTCCCCTTGTACGTATTGACTTTATGCCTCTTCTATGCTAAATTGTAGGTAGTATTATCGAGGGGTAAGGAGGCAGGGTTCGGCGCAGTGAGTAGAGGGAGGCAATTCATATTCATCTCTTCTAAGGCTCTTGTCCCCTTGCGGGGTGAGAGCAAGACCCAACCTCCTTTTGGTGGAAGAGCTTGGCCCAACGAGGGGGCCTGGGGAGCTGCCAGAGTTTTGCCGGGATCTCTCACCTCCTGATCCTGGTTTTTTGCTCAGCAGCCCTCCGATGGCATGGGAGTAACCCGGCCAAGCTCTTCCGCGCTTTAGGGTAATGAATTAGGACGAAGAGGGCCACTCTCGAAAGATGCTACGAGAAGAGTTCTTCTCGTTCGTGTCCTCCAGGTGAAGACTCAACGTGAGCGTGAGGCGATTGCCGTCGTCGAGCAGATGGGCCTTAAGGTCTTTATTGCGCCGAAGGACCTGAAGCAGATCATCGGCCAAGAGTTGCGCGACTTGATGAAAGGCCTCGAGCAGGTGCATCCCCTCGCATACTTGATTCCACTCCTCCACCGTACCCGTTAATCGAGCTTGTGCGATTTCCATGTCTCCTGCCTCCTTGCAGGAGAGCTTACCGGAGGGGCATGTCCCGAACTATGATGGACATTACCCCCACCCTCACCCGCTGAACGGAGAATAAGGCCACCCGTTCACTTGAACGAAGGTTTTGCTACAGAGAGTATCTCTTCGATCTCGTCGAGCAGGGCTTCGTTCTCGTCGGTCGTGTTGTAAAAATAGGGTGAGACGCGTACCGCTCCTGGGCGATAATCCACAATGAAGTCGCGCTGGGCTAGCTCTTTGACGACTCGAGCTGGGTTGTCCATCGGCAACATCACGATCCCTGCTCGATCCTCTTCTCTCTCAGTAACCCTCAACGTCATACCACGCTGCCGGGCCTGATCTATAAGATGGCTTGTCAAGAGACTCGTTCGCTTTCTGAGGCTCTCAGCACCAACTTCGTGAACGATCTCTAGGCCGGCTCTGGCCGCATAGACCGCAGCCAAGGCCGGGGTGCCAAACTCGAAGCGAGCGACGTCCTGACGATACTCAAATTCCTTCGGGTTGAACTCGAATTGATTGCGGGCGGCGAACCACCCTGTGACCATAGGCTCCAGCTTCGAGATCAAATCCTGGCGGACGTAGAGAAAGGCAATGCCGGGTCCGCCCAGAAGCCACTTGAGGCCGCCGGTGACCAGAAAATCAATGCCCATCTCTTTCACATCCAGGGGCACCTGACCGGTGGCCTGATAATCGTCCACCAGCATGTATGCTCCTTGGGAGCGGGCGATCTCTGTGATAGCCTGTATGTCTTGAATGTACCCGCTGGTAAAAAAGACGCGTGAAGTGGCAACAAGGGCGGTCTTTTCGTCGATGGACTGCTCGTACGCTTCTAAAGGCACGTGAATTCTATCTTCGCTGGCTAAAAACTCTACGCGCACGCCTTGGCGTCTTTTGACCAGCCATTGGTAGGCAACCGTAGGGAAGTCCAACTCTGTAGTGAGCACTCGGTCGCGTCGGCTGTAGTCGATGGCTGTGGCAACGGAGCTCAGAGCCACCGAGACGCTGGGTAGGATGGCGATCTCTTGAGGTTTTGCTCCGATGAGGCTGGCGAAACTCGCGCGCAGTGTGGCCAGTTCTCCCAGCCAGATCTCGTACCAAGCGGAGGCTCCTAGCTCGCTCCACAGATTGAAAAACTCGTTCATCGCGCTGATGGATCGTTTTGAGAGAGCTCCCAGGGAGCACGTATTGAGATAGGTCTTCTTCTGCAAGATCGGGAATTCCAAACGGTATCGTTCCAGTGTCTTTGGGTCCATAGGCGTTAGGAAAGGATAGGTGATCTCTTGGAGTAAATCAAGAGAGCCCCCTCTTCTGCCAGGCAGGAATTGATACCGCAATCCTCAAGGCTTCTTCCGCTTCCGATACTTGTTGCGATCCACTATGAATAAGATGCCTGGGTACTCCTCTTCGCGGGTCTCTGCCAACAGCTTCTTTAGCACGAGATGTAATTTGGCCATGTTCTCAGCCACATCTTTTGGAGCGATCCTCAGAACAATGACTCCCACATGCATGGAAGGTGGGTAAACACGAATGTCGCCGAAGCCTTTGTCGGCTGTAAGCAAGACCCAGTCCTCTCTTTGAGCAATCTCGAAAACCCGAGGGTCTTTGGCTCCTGAGAGCCCCTCATCACGAGCCTTCTTGACCGCATATCCCCAACTTTCGATAAGTTCGGTTGTCGGATCTGGGAAAGATTCATCGGCAAGGAACGTGACCATGAAGGCTTCCTAACCTTGCTAAGCCTCCACGGGATGGATCTCCTCGTTTTGGACCAGGGAATTCGCATAGTGTATGCAAGCAAGGACGTCCTCACGAGTGAGCTGAGGGTACCATTTCTTGGTAATCTCCTCAATGGTCAAGCCTCCGGCCAGCAAATCCAGAATCAAATAGACGGGGATGCGCGTACCTTGAATCACGGGCTTGCCTAAACAGATCTCGGGATCGATTTCAATGCGATCAGCGATCTTCATCATGCTCACCGATTCTATTCTAGCGAAGGGGCTGGTTGATAGCCAAGGCACTTGATGTCCTCGACTCGTGCGTCCCCAGCTTATTGACTTTCTAACATCGCTTCGCGAACTTCCTGAGAATCTCCACAGGGCAAGCTAATCAGCTAGCTATTTCCCTTCTCATCACTACTTGACAGCCGGCTCAAGGTTATGATATAGTTGTGTAACTACGTTGTATATACAGGAATCCATACTTGGAGATACGGGACTTCGAATGGGACGACGAGAACCGCGGCCATTTGATGAGACGGCATCCCGATATCGAAACCGAGGAAGTCGAAGAGGTTTTCACTTCAGATCCACCTCCGTATATCGACCGGAAGGCGAAGTATGGCCGTTGGAGAGCTCTAGGCACGACAAATCATGGCCGCTACTTATTGGTCATTTTTGAATACA
Source organism: Candidatus Fraserbacteria bacterium (assembly GCA_037442925.1). Taxonomy (GTDB): domain Bacteria; phylum Bipolaricaulota; class Bipolaricaulia; order RBG-16-55-9; family RBG-16-55-9; genus RBG-16-55-9. The sequence goes on from JBBIPG010000009.1 coordinate 43,585, forward strand.
AGGGATCAGGAATCATTCGACCTATCACAGCAAAGCCGATGGATTTAGCAGAGAAACGAGAGTATAGAAAGAAAGGGAGGTAAGGCCCATGAAGAAGAGAGAGCTAAAATTCCCGAAATTCGCAACTGAGCAGGAAGAAGCGGAATTTTGGTCCACGCACAGCACGACTCCTTATTGGGAAGATGCTGAGGAGGTTCCTCCAGAGGAGATAGTGATCAACCCTGATCTACGGTCAAGAATCCTGCAACGAGCTCGAGAAAAGCAACTAATATCCTTGCGATTGGAAAAGCGGCAGATTGAGCAAGCGAAGCGGATTGCAGTGAAGAAAGCGATCCCGTATCAGGTGCTCATTCGGAGTTGGATTGAAGAAGGGATACGGAATGAGCTACAGGGATTGACTATCGCGCAGGCCCCCTATCAGACTCACGCTGGAACCAGCATCGTATTAAGCACGGGCCAATTGAGTACATGGAGATTACCAGTTACGGATTTTTCGGTTAATAGCCCTTCCGAAGAGAGCGAAGGGTTGTATGAAAGGCTATCTGTATCATGATCGAGCACCTTTGGACTGTGTTGTGCACAAAGGCAATATACGATAGCGAAACCAACAACGTCAGTTTAATTGAGGTACTTGAACAGATTAACCTTCCCCGTGATATCTCATTCCCGGTTCAAGTAGGTATAAAACTCGATCTCGTGGCTGTATGGATGAGGTCACCAATAAACAAGCCGACCAAGGGCACAGCTCGAGTGACATTGCTTACTCCATCGAAAGAAAAATCGAAGCCCGTCGAATTACCGATCGATCTTAGTCACAGTGAGCGTCACAGAAGCAGATTCAGATTCCTCGGAGTACCCATAAAGGAACCAGGATATCACTACTTTCTTGTCGAGTATCGTGAGCAGGGGAAATCGAGATGGGAGCAAGCTACCAAGGTTCCGTTAAGTATTAGATTGATGGAGAAATCAGAAGAGGGTGCAGAACTGCGGAGGTAGTTCCTTGAGAAGATCAAGCAGGAGAGAGACATATGGCTCGTTGACCTACTGGCAAAATTGGCCAAGTATGAAGTCGTGCGTCCCCAACGGGATTCGAACCCGTGTTGCCGGATTGAAAGCCCGGCGTCCTAGGCCTCTAGACGATGGGGACGGCTCTCAGGCTATTCTACGAGACGACTCCCCTCAACGCAAGCCCGGCTTCACCTCAACTCAGTTCTCCTCACTTCTGGGTGCCGGGACTCCCGAAAAGGGAGGAGTCCGGCAACATGCCCCATATCTTAGAAGAGCTTCGAAGCGAAGGGCGATGCCTCAGCCAAGCAGTGCAAGCCTTCATGCTCCTCAAACGAGCCGAAGGACGAATGAGAAGGACGTTAGACGATTACCAGCGCGTTTTTGCAGATTTCCAGAGCCAACTGGCCGACATTCCTTTAGAAGAGCTCAAACCGGCCGTCGTGAGAGGGTATGTCCATGAGTTGATGAATCGCGGATGGCGACCGGCCACCGTCAACATCTTCATCAAGAATCTACGATGCTTCCTGGCATTCCTCTACCGAGAAGGCTGGCTCAAAGAGAACTTGGCCGGGTGCATCAGGCCACTAAGGGCCCCTAGGCAATACCCCCGCGTGCTGAGCGAACAACAGATCCTTGCTCTCTTGAGGGGCTGCAATAGGGCCACCTGGCAAGGTAAGCGGGACTGGGCCATTCTGCTCACCCTCTTAGACGGGATGCTCCGGCTATCCGAGCTAATCGCCCTGGAATTGCCAGACCTGAACCTCCAGGCCCGCTCGATAAGGATCAGACACGGAAAAGGGGATAAAGAGCGTGTCGTCTTCATGGGGCGGCGACTCACCCAGGCGTTGCGAGACTGGCTTCAAGTAAGAGGGCATGTCTTGGGGGAGGAGGCCCTGTTTGTCAGCCGATCCGGCGAACCCCTATACAAGCTGGGCGTGCAACGAGTTCTCAAGAGGTTGGCTCGTAGGGTGGGACTATCGGGCATGTGCACTCCTCATGTCCTTCGGCATACCGGAGCCACGCTCTTCATCCGCAACGGTGGCGATCCCTTCAGCCTACAACAGATACTGGGCCACAGCTCCATCACCACGACGCAAATCTATGTCCACATGGCCGGGACAGCACTCAGGGAAGCCCACGCGAAGGCTAGTCCGGTTGATAGGCTACTCGAAGGGAGGTGAGATCGAGAGGGAAGAGTCGAGGAGAGGAGAGGAGAGGAAAGGAAAGGTAAGGTAAGGTAAGGTAAGGTAAGGCGAATCTTGCTCGATGAGGATCAAGATGCTGTGACGTGAGCTGACTACGGCAAGACGGAAAAGAGGAGGGGGCCAGGGGAAAGGTTAAGCCTGGCTCCCCCACTTAACAGGGAGTGGGAGAAGAGAGAAGCCACTCCCTTCACAGCAATACAACGAGTTTGGGAGATTCAGCTGTAGTAGGAGACGCCCACAGTTGTCGCGCTCTCGCTATCGCCCACACTCCAAGGCGACATCTCCCAAAGCGCGATTACTGAAGAAGCTCTATGAGCGGCCCTAGAAAGTGCTTTGCCTCGACGCTTTGCATAAACTCTCGGAGGCTTTTTGTGGCTCTTATACGCTTCTCGCCCTGGTTGAAGCCCGAAAGCACGCTGCGACAAGCCGACATGATTCCGGGATCACTCTCGTTAATCAAGCGTAGGCAAGTGAGGGGATCATCCAAACGCCCACGTATGAGGTAAGCTGTTGCCAAATCTCTTCGCCACTCTCGGCTTTGTCCGGCACCCTCGATGACAGACGAGACCCTTGCCAGCTCACACCAGATGCCGGAAAGTGGATCACTCACGAACTTGTCAAACTCGGCCTTGAACTCGCTTGCAATTTCTCTGGCGACAATCAACTCTTCAGCGTTGACAGCACTGAGCAGACATTGTAAAGTCTCTTCAGCCACGGGTTTGAGCATCGCCAAGAGATTAGTCAAGATCGAGCTGAAGTGTGCGTCTTGAGGCTGATCTAACGCCTTTTTACTCGCTTGAAGATTGAAAGCCAGCTGCAAGACGCGCTGCTCAAAATTCTCATATTCGGTAAGCGCTGAGTCAAGAGCCGGAGAGAGTTGTATGCGCTCGAAGAACCGACGCCGCAAGTTCAACACGCTATCCGAGAAGGAAGACCTGACCGCTTCAGAAGGTTCAAGGCTCCGGAACTCGTTAAGGCCAAAGGCTTGCCATTCCTCAAGAACGCGCTTCCGTTTCTCTTTTAGGCGTTCTTGCAATTCTGCAATGCTTTGGAGAAGTAAAGCCTCTTCGTCAAGATCAGCGTCACCGTTTACGCACACACGCTCGCCATCTTGCAAGCGCCTCCGGAGCGTTCTGTCGGAAATACCCAGGCTAGAAGCGACGGCGCGGAGGCTCAGGCCGCTCTCTAGTAACCCTTGCGCTCTATTTAAGTCAAACGAAAGTCGTTCTCTCATCTCATCTAACTCCTAAAGCCAGCTGGCCAGTTCGCTCATTTTCGTATCGCTGAATCATCGCACGTCTGATTGCATCTTGAAACTCTTCTGGAATCAGGTAAGTGTAAGCCCATCCGTACTGCGTTTTCTCCTGTTTCGGACTTATATGGCGGCCACGACCATCCAGAAAAAGTTTGACATCGGGGTACTCGAAAAACTGCTTGCCGTCTAGCGAAATGCGCACATCAGCGAAGGCGAGCGCGTTACCCCTAGTGAATGGACCGGAAACGAATCGTAAAATCTCAACGTTTGGCTTGCTCATGTGGTTAGTTCCCTTTCTGATCTGAGGATCTGACAGTTGGAATCCGCTGGTGAGGGACGGAAAGACCAAGAAACCGTTTCAACGCCTCAGCGACAACGCTCGATTGGGAGGTCTCCCGACGCTCGGCCTCCTCCTCGACGCGCCGGGCTAACTCAAGGTCACACGACACGGACAAGATGGCTTTCGCCACTGAAAATCACCTCTTTTGCAGATAGGATCAGCGAAATCTCACGTTTGAACCAGGGGGTGTCATCAGGTCTGTCATCACCCTCTAAAACGAGGGTTTTTGTAGAACAGTTCTTATATATCTCCATTTAGAGAGAGACCCACCGTTTATTTTTTAACGGTCCCCCTCTTATAGTATGATGACATTCTCGATCCCTTGCGAGAAATCCGTCGTTTTTCCGAGTGATGACAGGGGTGATGACAGCCGCGCATTTAGGGGGTAGCCGGGCCATCCTCGAAGATGGCATAGATCCGGTTCTTGGGGTCGAAGATGAGCTCGCCAGCTCGCTTGAGATTCTCCCGCGCCACATCGAAGATCCAAAGACCGGCTCGTCCCGCGTTTACCCGCCGTTTCAGTTCTCTTTCGCGGAGTGGACCACGCGATTTGAGGGCTCTCCGGATGGCTTGCTCCATTGCAGCGATTTTGTTATCCGCTTCGATGGGTAAGACCTCATCTCTAACAGCTATCTGCCACTTGCAGGCTGCTACAGCCGCCTTTATAGTCGCTGCGTCTATCTCGGTCTTGCCGGAGCTTAGAGCCAAGAGCATCGCTAACCGCAAGCCTATCTGGTCAACCCTTATGCCGCTCATGGTCCGTGGGATCGTGTTGTAAAACTCCCCCCAGAGCGATTCGGCTTCGGTTGTCAGCCCTACCAGCAACGGATTGGCGGGAGTATACCCCATGAGCAACGAGAGGATGTTGCTCAGACACTTTTGCAGGTACATTTCCTGCTCCCTGGGGATCTCGCGGGGGACTGGCTTTCTGTCTTTCGCATCGTCTAGGATCAATAACAGCCGGTTCGGGAAGCCGATAGCAAGGAATTGACTATTGAACAGATTAGCGAACGTCTCTAGCGTGCAAGCTGATAGGATTGACAGGTGAACGTTTGAAAGTTCAATGGCATGGCCTTTCGTATGATTCTCGGCATAAGAATCCTCGAAGAGAGAACTGACGAGTGCGAGCAGCACCGAGCCATCAATCCTCGCCTTATCCACGAAGGCGCGTAGCTCGTCGAAGCAAAGCAGGCAGTTCGTATAGTTGCGTTGCTCAAGTACTTTCGCAAGACCTTCCGCAGATCCCAAGCCGCGCACGAGTGGGAATTGCTCTGCCGCCTTCTGGAAACCCTCGACAGCCAGCTTGATTGCCGTGCTCTTTCTGGCACTACCAGAGGGGCCGAGCAGTACAGTATAGAGCCGCGCCGGGTTTCTAGTAGCTCCTTTGAGGGCGACGCGATCCCCAACGAGCGCACCAAGACAAGTTAAATAGCTGAAGTATAGAAACGAGCGCGGAGACTCAACAGCTTTAGAGTACAAGTCCGCAAACTCAGCCGCAACCCCTACGTATGCCTCCTCGGGAAGACTCAGCAAGTCATTGTGGGGAGTTGTTTCACTTGTCTCTATACGGGTGGGGAGGGTTAGTGCCATGAGTTCCCGGCGT